>CAZAFS010000085.1:0-10324 GCA_964484165.1 uncultured Opitutaceae bacterium
AGATCTATCCGCTGCAGATCCTGAGCGCGGCCATCACGGCCGTGGTGGGCGGCATCGCCATCACGTTCTTCTAGAACTTTCTGCCGGAACAGCCGGGCACGGCCACCAACCTCTATTCCACCGCCGCTCGGATCGGCTCGATCGTCGGCTATCTCGCGTTTGGCGCCCTGGCCTCCGCTTTTGGCTATCGCGCCGTCTTTCTGGCCTGCACGGCGCTGTGCGCCCTCGCCCTGGCAATCCTGTTCGCGTATCGCGACCGCCCGGCACAGTTGCGGGTCCAAGGCGCGCCCGCCCAGACGACGCCCGCGTCCCCACCCGGGCTGTAAGCCAATTTTTGCCGTGCTTTCGGCAAACCGTGCGGTGTCTCCGCCCGGCGGCCGGTGTAGGCTTCCACCACCGACGCCCCCCGGATCGCCGGTCGATGTCTCCTTGCCGGACCTCATCCGCGCAGACCCCTTCCCCCACCGTCAAACGAACCGCCATTCAACCTCTGCTTCCGCCGCCATGAAAAACCGCCGTGATTTCATCAAAGCCGGGCTGGCCTTGGGCGCCTCCCTGCCGCTGCTCAAGGCCCGCCATCTGTTTGCCGCGGATCTCCCCGCCGCCATTCCCGCCGCCGCCCCGGCCGGTGGCAGATCCATCCTCATCGCGGTGCGCGACGGCAGCCGCACCGCGATGCTGGAGAAAGCCATGGCCGAGCTCGGCGGCATGGAGGCTTTCGTCAAAAAGGGCCAGACCGTCGTCATCAAACCCAATATCAGTTTCGATGCGCCGCCGGAGCGGGGCTCCAACACGCATCCCGAGCTGCTGCGGCGGGTCGTCACCCTGTGCTTCGCCGCCGGCGCCAAGTCGGTCAGCATTTTCGACCACACTCTCGACCAGTGGCAGCGGGCCTACGTCGCCAGCGGCGCCGAACAGGTGGCGAAGGAGACCGGCGCCCGGCTCGTCCCCGGCAACGACGCCAGCTACTACCGCGAAGTGGCGGTACCGGGCGGTGTGGTGCTGCGCACCACCAAGGTGCACGCGCTCGTGCTCGACAGCGACGTCTTGATCAACGTCCCCGTGCTCAAGGACCACGGCGGCCCGCTCATGACCGCCTGCATGAAGAACCTGATGGGGGTCGTGTGGGATCGCCGCTTCTACCATCGCAACGACCTGGACCAGTGCATCGCCGATTTCCTCACCTTCAAGAAACCGGCGCTCAACATCCTCGATGCCTACCATCCCATGGTGCGTAACGGCCCCCATGGCCGCTCCGAAGCCGATCTGGTGGAAATGCGCTCGCTGCTGGCCTCGACTGACATCGTGGCCATCGACGCCGCCGCGGCCAAAACGCTCGGCCTGCGGCCCGCCGCCGTGCGCTACGTCAAAATCGCGGCGGACATGAAGCTGGGCACCATGGATCTCGACCGGGTCGACATCCGCCGCTTTAAGCTGGCCTGAGCCCGTGTCCACCCACCGCCTCAAACTGCTCCGCGTGGTCGTGGCGCTGGGTGTGGGCGCGATGTTGACGGCGGCCCTGGTGGATTTTCGCGGACTTGTCCCGGTCCAGCTGGGACGGTGGCTGGCCTCCATTCAGTTCGTCCCGTCCCTGATCGCACTCGCCACCGGCGCCACGCTGTCGCTGGCGTGCGTCGTCATCGTGATCACCACCCTGATGGCGGGCCGGGTGTACTGCTCGGCCATCTGCCCGCTGGGCATTCTGCAGGACGGCATCGCCCGCCTCGCCGCCTGGATCCGGCGGACAGGTCCGGTTTTTCTGCCCTATGCGCCGCCGTTGACCGGGCTGCGCCAGGTTATTCTCTGGACGACCGTCGCGGGCGCGGCGGCCGGCTGGAGCGGGCTGGTCCTGTCGCTGGTCGATCCGTACAGCAATTTCGGGCGCGTTGCGGCGGATCTTTTCCGGCCGGTCGTCACGTTGGCCAACAACGCCGCTGCGACCACCGCCAATGCGATCGGAATCGGCACGCTCTACCGCGTGACGCCGGCGTGGGCCGGCGCCGGCGCACTGCATCAGCCCGTGCTCTTCCTCGCCCTGCTCATCGTCCTGGTCGTGCTGCGCGGACGGCTATACTGCAACACCCTCTGTCCGGTCGGCACCGTGCTCGGGTGGCTGGCGCGGCGCGCCGCCTTCCGGCTGGCGATCGATCCCCGCGTCTGCGGCAAATGCGGCGACTGCCTCCATGCCTGCAAGGCGCAGTGCATCGACCTGCGGCAAAAATCCATCGACTTCTCCCGCTGCGTGGCGTGCTACAACTGCCTCGGGGCCTGCCCGGAGCGGGGGATCGGTTATCATTTCTCGTGGACGCGAAAAGCCGGCCGACGGCCGGTGCCGGTGGATTCCAATTTCACGGCCGCACCTGCCCCCAATCCCCAGCGCCGCGCCTTTCTTACGGACACCGCGCTGGCGGTGGCGGCCGCCTTGGGCATTCCCGCCGTCCTCGCGGCCCCAAGCCCGGCACGATCAGGCAACCGCGGCGACGGGACGGCAGAGAACGCTGAGGACACCGAGTCCAGCCGGGCCATCTGCCCGCCGGGGGCGGTCAGCGTCGATCGTTTCCTCGATCGTTGCACCGCCTGCCACCTGTGCCTCAGCGCCTGCCCCACGCAGGTCCTGCAACCGGCGTTCCTCGAATACGGTTTCGCCGGGCTGATGAAGCCGCGCCTGGATTTCACGAAATCCCCGTGCACCTACACGTGCCGGGCGTGTGCGGAGGCCTGTCCGGACGGCGCGATCGACCGGCTCGAGCTGGCCGAAAAACAGCTGGTCCGGATCGGCGAGGCGCACCTCGACGTGGATCGCTGCATCGTGAAGACCAAAGGCACGGATTGCGCGGCCTGTTCCGAGCAATGCCCCACGCAGGCCGTCACGACCGTGCCATTCGGCACCGACCTCCGCCTGCCGCAGCTCAACCGGGACTACTGCATCGGCTGCGGGGGCTGCGAATACGCCTGCCCGGTGCAGCCGCAGAAGGCCATCACCGTCACCGGCTACCGGCGGCACGGACGGGCGCGGAAGGCCGCCGACCAGAAGGCCACGACCCCGGTGCCGGCCGGTGGTTTCCCCTTCTGACGCCGCGCCGGCGAGGAACCCGCCGGCGTTTTTTGCTTTCGGGCGCGACTCGGGCGCGGGAAACCGCCAATCTTTGGCCGCGATGCCCCACCAGCCCGCGCCGACCCGTTACGACAATCCCGCGCTGTACCGCCGTTGCGGCCGCAGCGGCCTGAAGCTGCCGCTCATCTCGCTCGGCCTGTGGCACAACTTCGGCGCCACCGAGGATTACGCCAACAGCCGCGCCCTGATCCTGCGCGCGTTCGATCTGGGCATCACCCACTTTGACCTCGCCAACAACTACGGCCTGCCGCCGGGATCGGCGGAGGAGACCTTCGGCCGCGTGATGCGCGAGGACCTCGCCGCGTATCGCGACGAATTGATTGTCTCCACCAAGGCCGGCTACCGGGTGTGGGACGGCCCGTATGGCGAATGGGGTGCGCGCAAACACCTGCTGGCCTCGCTGGACCAGTCGCTGCGCCGGCTCGGCCTCGACTGCGTCGACATCTTCTACAGCCACCGGCCCGACCCGGACACGCCGCTGCCGGAGACGATGGGGGCCCTGGGCCACGCCGTGCGCTCCGGCAAGGCGCTCTATGTAGGCCTCTCGAACTACAATCCCGACCAAACCGCGCGCGCCGCCCGGCTGCTGCACGATCTCGGCACGCCCTGTCTGATCCACCAGCCGCGCTACAACCTGCTCGATCGCGGCCCGGAGCAGGGATTGTTCGACGTGCTGGTGCGCGAGGGCATCGGCGCCATCGCCTTCTCCCCGCTCGCCAACGGCGTGCTCACCGACCGCTATTTCGGCGGCATCCCGGCGGACGCCCGCGCCGCCCGCGACCCGCGGTTCCTCAAGCCCGAGCAGATCACCGCCGCCCTGCTGGCCAAAACCCGCCGGCTCGACGTCCTCGCGAAGGCCCGCGGCCAGTCGCTTGCCCAGATGGCGCTCGCCTGGGTGTTGCGCCAGCCCGCCGTCACCTCGGCGCTCATCGGCGCGAGCAAGACCAGCCAGCTCGAGGACAATCTCGGCGCCCTCGGCAACCTCGCTTTCTCCCGCGACGAACTGGCGGACATCGACCGCCTTCTCACCCCGTGACCGCACCACGAAGGTCAACTAATAGCTGACATCGAATCCTCCCGTGAACCTCGTTCTCTTCGAAGCCGCCGAGGTCGGGCAGCCGCTGGCGCGAAGCGATCCCCGGGCGGTGCATCTGCTGCAGGTGCTGCGCCGGCGCGTGGGCGACACCTTTGACGCCGGCACCGTCAATGGACCGCGTGGCACGGGCACGCTGACGGCGATCGCGGCCGACGCGCTCACGCTGACCTTCGTCTGGGGCGGCGAAACGCCACCGCTCGATCCGATCACGCTGGTCGTCGGGCTGCCGCGGCCGCAGACCGCCCGCGACATCCTGCGCGACGGCACGTCGCTCGGCGTCGCCGCAATGCATTTTGTGCGGACCGACAAGGGCGAGGCCAGCTACGCGCTCAGCACCCTCTGGACCGGCGGCGAGTGGCGGCGGCAGCTGATCGCCGGCGCGGAACAGGCCTTCGACACGCGTCTGCCGGAAGTCACGTGGGGTCGGCCGCTGCTCGAGGTGGTCGGCCAGCTTCCCGAGCGTGCCGGGCGCGTGGCCCTCGATCACTACGAGGCGGGCGCCGCACTGGCCCAATGCCCGCTGCCGGCCGGCCCGCTCCCGGCTTCATTGGTGCTCGCCTTCGGGCCGGAGCGCGGGTGGTCCAACGCCGAGCGCGCGGCGCTGCGCGGCGCCGGCTTCGCGCTGGCGCACCTCGGACACCGCGTGTTGCGCACGGAAACCGCGGTCACGGCGGCGGTGACCTTGGTGAAGGCCCGGCTGGGAATGATGTAGCGGGGGATCGCCGGGCCCGGGGTCACGCCGACTCCGGCGCCGCCGCCCTACCGTTGCCGAAACAGGCCCACCGTGGGCTGGTGCGAGCCTTTGCCCAGGCGCTTCACGCAAGTCCAGCCGGGCGGATCCAGGGTGATTTCGCCCGGCATCTCGAACACGACCAAGGCGTCGGGTTTTCCCGCGAGGGCCGGCGCCAGCCGCGCGAAGAGTATCGGGGCCGCCTGGGCGATGAGATCATAGGGCGGATCGACGAACACGAGATCCGCGGGATCGTCGCCGTCCGCCGGCGTCCACGTGAGCGCGTCGGCGGTCACCACGCGCACGTCGGCCAATCCGGTCCCGAGGGCCCGGGCCACCGCCGCGAGGTTCGCCTTCACGCACGCGACGGTCTTCGGGTGGCGCTCCACAAAAACTCCGCTGTGCGCACCGCGACTCAGCGCCTCAAGTCCGTAGGCGCCGCTGCCCGCAAACAGATCCCAAAAACGGGCGCCGGTGACCCGCGCCCCGAGGCTGGAGAACACGGCCTGCCGCAGGCCGTCGGTGGCCGGCCGCACCGCCCCGCCCTTGGGCACCGCCAGCGGAATCCCGCGCGCCCCGCCGCCGCTTATGCGCATGACGGCCTCCCCGGCCCCGGACTCCGTTTCCGCCACCATCGCCCGCGCCCGGCGTCGAGATCGTCGCCGGATGCAATCGGCGGAACTTCAACGGGGAATGCCGGTAGTAACATAGAAATTGCACGTAGCGATTTGCCTGATAATTAGCCAATACTAAATGCGTCGGATCAGGTGGCGGCCGACGCTTCATTCGGTCAGGCGCACTTGCCGCGCCCTTGTCTCCTCCAACCACAAACCATGCGCGTCTTCCGGCTCATCGCCTTTCTTAGTCTGGCGGGATTCTCCTGGATCCCGGCGGAAGCGGACGAGCTTAACGCCTGGCCGCTCGTGGTGGCACAGCCCGTCGGTGCGACCGCCGCCGCGCCGCTGCCCTTGGGCCAGGGCGGCGGACCGCTGTTTTTCAGCCGGCTGTCGGCGGATGGCAGCACGGCCGGCGGCCTCCGGCCGTTATACGTCCACCAGCAAGACGCCACCAACGGCACCTCCGAACGTGATTTTCTCTATCCCCTGCTGATCTACCGGGCGACCGAGATCGATCACCGCTGGAGCCTCCTCAGTCTCGTCAACCGCGCGGGGCCTGACGACCCCCGCGCCGACGGCGTGCGGCATTTCGACGTGTGGCCGGTCTATTTTTCGCGCGCCACGGGGGACGCGGCCACCTCCTACCACGCCGTGTTTCCGCTGTACGGCACGGTCGTCGCCCGCTTTGGCGACGACCGCATCTCGTGGATCCTCTTCCCGCTGTACGGCCGTTTCGAGCGCAACCAGGTGACCACGACCACCACGCCGTGGCCGTTCATCAAGATTCTCCGCGGCGAAGGCAACCACGGTTTCGCGTTCTGGCCGGTTTTCGGATGGCGCGCCAAGGCCGGCGCCTATCGTGAGCGGTTTTTCCTCTGGCCGCTCATCTATCGCAATGAAGCCAAACTGTGGGCCCCGACCCCCGACCTGTCCGTGGGCGTGCTGCCGTTCTACGCGCGCGACCAGGGCGCCGGCTTCCGCAGCGAGACTTATCTGTGGCCGTTTTTCGGCTACACCCACCGTGTCGCCCCGTACCATTACGATGAAACCCGCTGGTTCTGGCCGCTGCTGGTGCAGGGCCGCGGCGACGACCGCTACATCAACCGCTGGGCGCCGTTTTTCACCCATTCCGCCATCAAGGGGTACGACAAGCACTGGGTGCTCTGGCCGCTCTTCCGCCAGGAACGCTGGACTGACGCCGGGCTCGCGCAGACCAAGACGCAACTGCTCTATTTCCTTTACTGGTCGCTGCAGGAGCGAAGTGCCGCCCACCCGGCGCTGGCCTCCGCCCAGAAGACGCACCTCTGGCCCCTGTTGAGCTACTGGGACAACGGCGCCGGTCACCGCGAGTTGCAGGTGCTCAGTCCGTTCGAGGTGTTTTTTCCCCACAACGAACCCGTGCGCCTCGTCTACTCGCCGCTGTTTGCGCTCTACCGCTACGAGCGGCGCGCCCCCGGCGACTTGCGCTGGTCGTTGCTGTGGGACGCCGTCACCTGGCGGCAGGCGCCGGCCCAACGGGAGTTTCACCTGGGACCGCTCTTCAGCGTCGCCCGCGGCCCGGACCGCGGCCGGATCGCGCTGGGCTGCGGCCTGCTCGGGCTGAAACGGGGCCGGGCCGGGAGCGCCTGGAAGCTGTTCCTGTTCGATTTTTCCACCAAACCGGATAAGGAAGTCACAGCCGTCGCCTCACCATGAAACAGCTCACCGTCATCTTTGAAGGCATCGGCAGCACCGTGCTTCTGGCCGTCCGGGCGGCCCGGTACGCCGGCACGCTGCCGCGGCAGTTTCCCCGCTTCATCGAGCAGTGCTACCTGATCGGCTACACCACCCTCCCGATCGTCACCATCCTCAGCTTCTTTATCGGCGCCGTGCTGGCGCTCCAGAGCGGCTACAGCATGGAGAACTACGGCACGAAACAGTTCATCGGCACGCTCGTCGGCTTGTCCCTGGTGCGCGAACTCGGCCCGGTGATGGTCGCGATCCTCGTCACCGGCCGGGTCGGCTCGGCCATCACCGCGGAACTTGCCTCGATGAAGGTGTACCAGGAAATCGACGCCCTGGTGACCATGGACATCCCCCCGGAGCGCATGCTGGTGCTGCCGCGCCTGGTCGCAGTGCTGGTCATGATGCCGGTGCTCACCATCATCGCCGACCTCTGCGGCTGGTACGGCGGCGCGCTGATTTGCAAGTACTCCGCCTTCATCTCCATCGAGCCCGACACCTATTTCGCCGCGCTCAAACGCTACATGGAGGTGAAGGACGTCTGCGACGGTCTGATCAAGGCCGAGGTCTTCGGCTTCGCGGTCGTGCTCGTCTGCTGCAACATCGGCCTCAAAACCCGCGGCGGCCCGCGCGAGATCGGCGCCTCCGTCACCAAGGCGGTCGTGACCTCGCTCATCATCATCCTGGTGCTCGATTACTTCGTCACCAAAGCCCTCCTCTGACGCGCCATGAGCGAACCATCCGCCGCCCCCGTCGCCGCCAAGACCTTTGGCGTCACCATCGAAAAGCTCTGCAAGAGCTTCAACGGCACGGCCGTGCTCAAGGACGTCAGCCTTGAGGTGCGCCCGGGCGAAATCTTCGTCATCATGGGCCCCAGCGGCTCGGGCAAGAGCGTCCTGCTTCGCCACATCGCCGGCCTCGACCAGCCCACCAGCGGGCGGGTGTTCATCGGGGACTTCGACGCCGCCGATGCCCGGACCCGCGCGCGGGTCCGCCTCGCCCTCGTCTTCCAAGCCGGCGCGTTGTTCAATTCGATGTCGGTCTACGACAACCTGGCGCTCTACTTGCGCGAGCACCGGCTGTACAACGAGGCCGGCATCCGCGAGCGCGTCATGCAGGCGCTGCAGATTCTCTCCCTCGCGAAGGCGGCCGACAAATACCCCGGCGAGCTTTCCGGCGGCATGAAGAAGCGCGTGTCAATCGCCCGCGCCCTGGTCATGGAGCCCGAACTTTTGCTCTACGATGAACCCACGTCCGAACTCGACCCGGTGATGGCGGCCACGATCATCGAGATCATCGCCGCCCTGCGCCGGCACACCGCGGTCACCTCCCTCGTGGTCACCCATGATCGCGCGCTGGCCCTGACCATCGCCGATCGCATGGCCATCCTCATGGACGGACGCATCTGCGCCATCGGCCGGCCGGCGGAGTTCGAGCACCCGACCGACCCCGCCATCGCCAACTTCCTCAATCCCACGATCGATCTGGAGCATCCCCGCTTCAAACAACTGGAGAACGACCATGAATAACCGCATGCAAACCATCCGCGTCGGCCTCTTCTTCGTCCTGGGCCTCGCCCTCCTGTGGATCACGTTCGAATCCCTCAGCGGCGGCCAGGTGCTGCACCAAAAGGGCTACACGCTCACCGCCCGCTTCGATAATCTGAAGGGCCTGCAGAAGGGGGATGACGTGTTGATCGCCGGCGTGCGGGTGGGCGCGGTGCGCCTGACACGGCTGGTCGGCCGCCAAGCCGAGGCGGTACTCGTTATCGATCCGGAGGTGCAGATCGCCAGCGACTCCGTCGCCATGGTGGCCACTTCGAGCCTGCTCGGCACCAACCACATCGAGATCACCTTCGGCACCACGGCCGCCCCGCGCCTGGCCCCGGGTTCCGAAATCAAAACCCGGGACACCGTCGACATGAATGAAGTCATCGCGCGCCTCGGCTCCCTTGGCGACCGCATGGAGCAGGTGGTCAATGAGATCGGCCAGACCCTCAAGGGCGGCGAAGGCGGCAATCTTTTCACCAAGATCGACAAAATGGTCACGGACAACGGCCCCAAGCTGACCGCGACCATCGCCAACCTGCAGTCGATCACCGAAAAGATTCGCAACGGCGACGGCACCATCGGCCGCCTCGTGAACGACCCGAAGCTCCACGACGAGCTGGTGGCCTCCGTCGGTCAGATCAAGGGCGCGGCCACCGATGCGCGCGCGATAGTCGCCAGCGCCCAGGCCATGCTGGACCAGGTCAAGTCGGGCAAGGGCGCGCTCGGCGCGCTTTTCTACGACGAACAGACCGGCAATGAGATCAAGCTCACGGCGAAGAATTTCAGCGAGCTCTCCGTCAAGCTCAACAGCGGCCAGGGCACGCTGGGCCGGCTGATCGGCGACGACGGCCTCTATCGCGAGGCCCAGGGCACGATGCGCAAGGTCGACCAGGCGATCGACGGCCTCAACGACCAGGGCCCGATAACGGCGGTGGGGCTGGCGGCCAAGTCGCTCTTCTGATGCCCGGCCTTGTTCTCCAGCCGGCGGCCGGCGAATATGCGTTGTGCCGGCTGCCCCCGCAGGAGCCGGCCCCCGCGTGGGCCGGCTCTTCGCCTTTTTGCTCGGTCACCCGCACGCCGGAAGAACTCTCGATCATCTGCCGGACCGAGGTGGTGCCGCCTGACGTCCGCGCCGACCGCGGCTGGCGGTTGATCCAGTTCGTCGGCCCATTCGAACTCGGCGCCGTCGGCATCCTGGCCGCCGTCGTCGCGCCGCTGGCCCGCGCCGGCATCAGCTGCGTCGCCGCCGGCACCTTTGACACCGATTATCTGCTGGTGAAGGCCGACCGCCTCGACGCGGCACGCCGGGTGCTGGCAGCTTGTGGGCATGAACTCGCGGATTGAATCCATGACCGCGGCCGACTGGCCGGCGGTGCAGGCCATCTACCAGGAGGGCATCGCGACCGGGCACGGGACCTTTGAAAGCGCCCCGCCGGCGTCCTGGGACGAATTCCGCAAGGGCAAACTCCCGGAATTCTGCCTGGTCGCGCGGGA
>CAZAFS010000086.1:0-2940 GCA_964484165.1 uncultured Opitutaceae bacterium
ATTGCGACTCTGCTGGCCAGCAGAGCGCAGAACCGGGCGACGAAGCAATCCAGCTCACTGGATCGCCACGCCCGGCTTCCGCCTTCGCCAAAGGCTCCGGCGAGACACGGTGCCGGGCTCGCGACGACAAGGCAAACTGAGTCACCACCGCCTCGCCTCACAGCTGGACCGGCAGGCCGATCTCGATGACCTGGGTGGGCAGGACCTTGTAATAATCCTTCACCGGGCGGGCATTGCGGCTGAGGAAGGCGTAGAACGACTTTTGCCATTCCCACATGCGGGCGTTGCCGCCGGTGACGATCATCTCGCGGTTGAAATAGAAGGTGGCTTCCGCCGGCTTGAGCGGCACGCCGCGCGCCCGGAGTTCCTCGCACAGGGCGCCGACGTCGGGCGACTCCATGTAGCCGTAATAGCCCACGGCGCGCCAGACGCCTTCGCCCTCGTTGGTCAGAATCAGTCGCTCCTCCGGCGGCACCTGCGGAATCTCCTCGAAGCTGATGGTGAGCAACACCACCGTCTGCTGCAGGCACCGGTTCGCCTTGAGATGGTGGAGCAGGGCGAGGGGCACGCCCCGGGGGGAGGCCGCCATGAACACGGCGCTGCCGGGCACGCGCACAATCGACTTGCTCCGCGCGATCTCGGCGAGCTGCAGCTCGGTGATGGCGCCGCTGTAGACCTTCTCCTGGATCTCGGTGCGCCCGACCTTCCACGTCTGCATGATGATCAGGATGCCCACGGCCACGGCCAGCGGCAGCCAGCCGCCGCTGGCGAACTTGTGCAGGTTGGCGTAAAAGAAGACCAGATCGACGCTGGCAAAGAACAGGCACAGCGGGAACGCGCGCCAGACCGGCCAGCGCCAGTGGTGCACCATGACCAGGTACAGGGCGATCGAGGTCACCACCATCGTGCCCGTGACCGCAATGCCGTAGGCCCCGGCCAGGTTGGAACTGGAGCGGAAGCCCAGCACCATGGTGAGGGAACCGACAGCCAGCGCGGCGTTGACCAGGGGCAGGTAGATCTGGCCGCGCTGGTCCGGGTTGGTGTGCCGGACGGTGAGGCGCGGGAAATACCCGAGTTGAATGGCCTGGCGGGTGAGGGAATAGGTGCCCGAGATCAACGCCTGGCTCGCGATGACGGCGGCGACGATCGACAGGACGATCAGCAGCAGCCGGGGGAGGCCGTCCGGGGCCAGCGCGAAGAACGGATTGGTCGGATCCTCCGGATGGAGGATGGCGTATGCGCCTTCGCCGAAGTAGGTCAAGGTGAGGGCGGGGAAGGCCAGGCCCAGCCAGGCCCGCGCGATGGCCGGCCGGCCGAAATGGCCCATGTCGGCGTAGAGCGCCTCGGTGCCGGTGATGGTCAGCACGATGGCGCCCAGCAGCGGGATGAGGATGCGCGGATGCAGCGCCAGCAACCGGAGCCCCTTGAGCGGATCGAGCGCGGCCAGCACGCCCGGAGCCTGCACCACCTGCCAGACGCCGAGCAGCCCGAGCACGGCAAACCACACCAGCATGATGGGACCGAAGATGCCGCCGATCGCCTTTGTGCCCTTGTACTGGAACCAGAAGAGGAGACCGAGAATGACGCAGGCGATCGCGGTCACGTACGGCGCGAAGGCGCGGCTCAGGCTGGTGAAGCCCTCGGCGGCCGCGAGCACCGAGATGGACGGGGTGATGACGCCGTCGCCGTAAAGCAGGGCGGCGCCGAACAGGATGACGAGCGTGACCAGTCCGATTCCCCCGGGGCCGTTCTTGCCTTGGTCGGGCCGGCTGAGCGCCAGCAGGGCGAAGATGCCGCCTTCCCCGTGGTTGTCCGCCCGCATCACCACCAGGAGGTATTTCACCGTCACGATCATCGTCAGCGTCCAGAACATCAGCGACAGGATGCCGAGCACGCCCGCGGTGCGGTCGCCCGGCGGCAGGTGCGTGAGGCACTCGCGCATGGTGTAAAGCGGGCTCGTGCCGATGTCGCCGAACACCACGCCCAAGGCCCCCACGCTCAAGGCCAGCTGCGCCCTCCGACCCGGGCCAGGCTGTTCCGGCGAACTCATGGGCCGCGATACTCCACGAGATCGCCCGGCGGTCCAAGGAATTTTTGGCCGGGCGGAAAAGGGCGTGAGGCCGGAGGTGACCGGGCCGGTGCCGCGCGATCTGTTCGACATCCCCGGCCAAAAAACCACGATCCCCGCCATGAGCATTCCGTGGCAGCCGGCCGGCACCTACCAGGACATCCTTTATCACAAGGCGGAGGGCATCGCGAAAATCACGATCAACCGCCCGGCGAAGCGCAACGCCTTCCGCCCGCGGACGGTGACGGAGATGCATGCCGCGTTCGCCGACGCGCGCGAAGACCCGGGCGTGGGCGTGGTGCTGCTGACCGGAGCCGGGCCGCACACCGACGGCAAATACGCCTTTTGCGCCGGCGGCGACCAGAGCGTGCGAGGGCCCGCTGGGTATGTGGACGAGGGCGGGGTGCCCCGTCTCAACGTGCTCGATTTGCAGCGGCTCATCCGCTCGATGCCCAAGGTGATCATCGCCCTCGTCGCCGGCTACGCCATCGGCGGCGGCCACGTGCTGCATCTGGTGTGCGACCTCACCATCGCCGCCGACAACGCCGTGTTTGGCCAGGTGGGCCCGAAGATGGGGAGCTTCGACGGCGGTTTTGGCGCCAGCTATCTCGCCCGCATCGTAGGCCAGAAGAAGGCGCGCGAAATCTGGTACCTTTGCCGCCAGTACAATGCGGAGCAGGCCCTCGCCATGGGGTTGGTCAACGCCGTCGTGCCGGTGGCGCAGCTTGAGGCCGAGGGGGTGAAATGGGCGCGCGAGATTCTTGAGCACAGCCCGCTGGCCATCCGCTGCCTCAAGGCGGCCTTCAACGCCGACGTGGACGGCCAGGCCGGCCTGCAGGAACTCGCCGGCAACGCCACCCTGCTTTATTACA
>CAZAFS010000086.1:3040-10237 GCA_964484165.1 uncultured Opitutaceae bacterium
GACGGCCAGGCCGGCCTGCAGGAACTCGCCGGCAACGCCACCCTGCTTTATTACATGACGGAGGAGGCGAAGGAATTCCACCGCGCCCAGCGCGAGAAGCGCAAGCCCGACGCCCGCAAGTTCCCGTGGCGGCCGTGAGCTCCGCGGGTGCCGCCCAGGCCTGCGCCCGGTGGTGCGGGCGGATACGCCCGGCAGTTGACGCGCGGCGTCACTTCACCAACCGATAAATGGCGTACGTGATTGGCGGCGCCTCGAGTTGCAGGCGGCCGTTGGTCATCACGCAGGGCATCTCCTTGCCGGCAAGCAGCCGCAGCTCGCGGCCCGCGACCGGCAGGGCGAACTCCGCCGCGGCAAGCCGGTCGGCGGGATTGAATATGATCACCAGCACGTCATCGCCGCTGGCCCGCGCATAGACGAAGGGGCACGCGTGCGGCTGCGCGTAGAGCGGAATGAACCCGGCGTAGGCCGCCAGCGCGGGTGCGGTGTGCTTGAGGGCGATGAGCCGCCGCACGCGGTTCAGCAGTGAGGCCGGGTCGGCCTCCTCGGCGGCGACATTGGGCGCATCGGGGGCGGGATCGACCGGCAGGTAGAGTCGCGCCGGATCGGCGGTGGAGAAACCGAGATTCCGGCCGGTGGTCCACTGCATCGGCGTGCGGGCGCCGGCCCGCGGCTTGTAGGCGCCTTCCACCTGCGGCAGGCCGTCGAGCTGGCGCATGCCGATTTCGTTGCCGTAATAGAGGAACGGCACGCCCGGCATCGTCAGGCCGAAGGCCGTGATCATCTCGAGCTCGTCGACCGTGCGGCGGGTGTTGAGCCGGGCGAGGTCGTGGTTGCCGAGCGGCAGGCAGATGTAGCCGTTGACACGCGTCGCCTGAAAGTCGTCCAGATACTCCCGCAGAAACCGGGTCACATCGCCCTGGCCCTCGCGGTCGAAGAAGCTGTGGCCCTCGGACATCCCGTTCAGGATGCGCCAGCTCTCCTTCTGGTAGAGATCGTTGAAGCTGTCGATCCAGTGGAGGAAGCAGGCGTTGAACGCGCCATCCAGGGCATTCTTGGGCGCGGACCACTCGGCGACGGTGAACGCCTCCGGGTAGTCCGCCCGCAGGATCTGCCGGACCTCCTGCCAGTAGCGCTTGGTGTCCTGGCGGGGATCCTCGCCCTTGACGAGGGCGCTGGCCATGTCGGCGCGAAAGCCGTCGGCGCCGAGATCCATCCAGAAGCGCATGACCCGCTTCATCTCGGCGCGCAGCGCCAGCACGTCGGGATGGTCGGTCGGCAGCTGCCACGGCTTGGCGGGATCGGGCCGGCCGTAGCCGTAATTCAGCGCCGGCTCCGACCAGTAGAAGTTGCTGAGGAAATTCCCGTTGCGCCGGCCGTAGCCGTGGACCCAGCGGTTGCCCGGCTCCAGCTTCCAGGCGTTGTCGGTCCAGATGTACCAGTGGGAGAACGGACCGGGCCCCTGCCGCGCCGAGGCGACGAACCACGGATGATCGATCGCGGTATAGCTGATGACATAGTCGAAGAGCACCTTGAGGCCGCGCCGGTGCGCCTCGGCGAACAGCCGCCGGGCGTCGTCGTTCGTGCCGTAGCGCGGCGCGACCCGGTAGTAATCGCGGATGTCATAGCCGGCGTCGTTGAATGGCGAGTCGAAGAACGGATTCAGCCAAATGGCGTCGACGCCGAGGCTCTTCACATAGTCGAGCTTCTGGATGATGCCGGGCAGATCGCCGATGCCGTCACCATCGGAATCGTAGAAGGTCTGCGGATAAATCTGGTAGACCACCGCGTGGTGGACCCACGCCGGGCAGTCCGGAATGACGTCCGGGCCGATGGCCGCGGGGGCCTCGGCGCCGGCCGCCGGCGCCAGCAGCGCCACGAGGAGAAACGGAGAGACCGCACGAAGGCGGAAGCCAATGTTCATGGAGAGTCAGGAGGGGTTGGCGGCGGGCCCGGGCGGTCAAGGCAGGCTGGGGGCGGGGGACGAACGCGGAGCCGCCGGCGTCGCCGGCAGCCGGCCGCTCTCGGCGGCCGGATCTTTCTCGCTCCGGCGGGCCAGGGTGTAGGTGGTGACGTGTTCGATCTTGTCCCCGACTTTCATCGGGGCGAGTGGGCCGAGCAGTTCGAGCTCCACGTAGGCCAGCGGATCGGCGTTGGTGTAAACCTCCGCGCTGCAGCCGCCGTCCGGATATTTTCCACCGGCTCTGGGGGCGGAGTCGATCCGGAGCAGCTCGGTGCGGCCGATCCAGAGGAGCGTGCCGGACCCGAGGCCGATCTTGTGGTTCTTGGCCGGGTCGCGGGTGAGGGAGATTCGCCCCGGCTCGATCTTCAGATCCGGCGGTACCTCGTCAGACAAGCGGACGTAGGCGCCGCCGCTGGGCGGGTCGCCCGCCGGGAACGCCAGGACCGCGACGGGATCTTTGACCTGGGTGATGACCCACACGCCGATCTCCACCGGATCGCCCGCGATCTTTTCAAAGGTGGTCGTGATGGTCATGACCGGCCGGTCCGGGCGGAGTTCAATCCGGCGGAGCGTGCGGACGCCAAAGGCGGCGTCCACCGCTGAGATCAAGGTCACGCCGGAGCCCGCCAATTCCACTTTCATGGGCAGCCCGTCGAACCCGGCGGGCGGCGGCCAGGCCCGCCCGATGACTTCGGACCAGCCCGTCTGCGGGGCCGGCCAGATTTTGTCTCCGCCGTAGTTGGCCCACTCGCGAGCCCCGGGCGACGCGGTGCCGCCGGCGAGGGCCGGGTTTTCCCAGAACGGCCCGTCGTCCTCCCCGGCAAACTGGAACTGCATCACCCGGCCGATTGACGGCACGATGACGGCCTCGACCACGCCGTTGCCGAGCCGGATCGCATCGGTCCAGCCGTGGTAAGCGCCCCGGGTGGCCGGGTCCTGCGGAGAATATCGGGGTTGCATCGATGGGGGTGTATCGGCGGCCGCGGGACGAGCCGGAGCAAGACAGGCGAGCGCCGCCAACAATCCCGCGGTCGTTCTGGAGGGTGCCATGGACCGGGGCATTGCAGCGGACTGCCCGGCGTCAGGCAAACCCGACTTCGGCGGCCGGATCGAGCGGCAGGTCCACGTGAATCAGGCTGCGGTTGAACGCCGCCTCGTCGGGCGTCCGGAGCGTGAATCCATAGGCTTCGCCCAAGGCGATGTGACTGCAGGCGTTTTCATCAAGCAGCGGATGGTGAAAGAGCCGGCCGGTGCGGGCTATCGACGTTCCGACCGGCACCACCGCCACCTCGCCGAGGCGCGCCGCGCCGGAATCGGTGGCGAGCAGGCGGTGCAGCAGCTCCTCGCCGACGCGAGCCCGCGCCCGGACCACGCGGCCCTGGTGGAATTCCAGGTCGATGCCGTCGAGGACCGCTCCGCCGCAGGCCACGGGCCGGGCCACCCGCACGATGCCCTCCGCCGAATCCTTGTGCGGCACGGTGAAGATTTCCTCCGTCGGCAGGTTGGCCACGAACGGCCGGCCGGCCCTGGTCGTCAGCCGCGCCGTGCACCACACGTGTTCCGCGGGCAGGGTCAGCGCGAGATCCGTGCCCGGGCCGCGAATGCGCAGCGTGGCCGGGCGCCGGGCATTCAGCTGGTCGCGCCGGCGCTCCAAGGCGGCCAGATGGGCAACCCACGCCTGGCGGGGATGGGCCGGCGTGACCCGGCAGGCGTCGAAAACGGCGGACCACAGGGCCGGCAGCCGTTCGGCCACGGGCAGATCCGGAAACGCCGCGTCGGCCCACGCCGGCGTCGGCGCTGCGGCCACGGTCCAGTTCGTCGCGGCCGCCGCGAGGCGCAGGGCCGCCGGGCCGAACAGCAGGGAGGTGTGCCGGCGGAGGCGGATGACGTTTTCCGCCGCCACCCCCGCCAGCAGCCCCGGATGGCTGCTTTGGAGAAACAGCAGCGCGTCGCCGCGGTCGAGGTGGCGGCGCATGAGCCGGGCGTGGCGGTTGAGCCGGGCGCGGAAGAGCCAACCGAGGCCGCGCCGGGCCGCCTGGATCAGACGCTCTTCATCGGCCCAGATGACGCGCACGTCGCGGGCGCCACCGGCCCGGGCCGCGGCGGAGACGGCCGCCACCAAGTCGGCGGCGTGCCGCGACACGCCCTGCAATTCGTATGGATCCGTGACGAGCAGGCGCTGACCCGGCTGGAGGTTCAGGCCGACGCGGACGATGACGTCAGCGTAAGCCTGGAGCAGGGCGGCGGATGCCGGGGACATGCGGTCATCGTCACGGCAACGCGCCGGCTGGCGAAGAAATACCGGGAGCGCGCGCCGCGTGGCTTCAATTCCCCACGACCGTCACGGTGGCGGTCGAGCCGGGATACTTGTCGCCCTGCATGGGTTCGGCCCGCCCGCCGAGATTCCGGGCAAGGAACGCCTCGGCCCGCGCGTTGAAGTCGATGCGGTTCTCCGGCCGGGCGAAACCGTGGCCTTCGTCGGCGTAGAGCACGTAAGTGACCTTGCCGCCGTGTTTCTGGATCGCGTCGACAATCTGTTCGGACTCGGCGTGGTTGACGCGCGGGTCGTTGGCGCCCTGGCCGATGAGCAGCGGCCGGATAATCTTGTCGGCGGCAAAGAGCGGCGAGGCGCGGTGGATCAGCTCGGCGTCCTTGGGGTCGTCCACATTGCCGACGCGCACGTCGAACATCGCGCGCAGCGGCTTCCAATACGGCGGGATTGAGTGGATCAGCGTGGTGAGGTTGGACGGGCCGACGATGTCCACGCCGCAGGCGAATTTGTCCGGGGTGAACGCCAGACCGGCCAGCGTGGCATAGCCGCCGTACGAGCCGCCCATGATCGCGATCCTGGCGGGGTTGGCGTAACCCTGGGCGACGGCCCAGTCCACGGTGTCCATGAGGTCGTCGTGCATCTTCAGGCCCCACTCCCGGTTGCCGGCGTTGAGGAACTTTTTCCCGTAGCCGGTGGAGCCCCGGTAGTTCACCTGCAGGCAGGCGTAGCCGCGGTTGGCGAACCACTGGGCGTAGGGATCGTAACCCCACTGGTCGCGGGACCACGGTCCGCCGTGCACGAACAAAACCATGGGCAGCATCTGCGGCGGCACGCCGACCGGCAGTGTCAGGTAGGCGTGGAGGATGAAGCCGTCGCGCGCCGTCACCGCGACGGGCTGCATCGCGGCCAGCGGCAGCCCGTCGAGCTTGGGCCGGGCCGTGAACAGGAAGGTGCCTTTCCGGGCGGCGCGATCCCACGCGTAGTAGCGAACCGGGCCGCGGTCGGACGTGAAGGCGACGAGCCAGGTCGCATCCCGGTCGTCGCGATTGACGAGGAAGAAATCTCCGTCGTAGAGGCCCGCGATGCCGGCGTAGTCGGCCTTGACCGCGGGATCGACCACGGTCCACTGCGCGCGCCCCGGGGCAAAGGAAACGGCCTCGACCACGTGGCGGCGCGGGTTGATCACCACCCCGCCGGCGTCGACCTCGTCCGAGGCGGCGACGGTGGTCTCGGCGCCGGTGGCCAGGTTCTTTTGGACGACGCGGGCGGTGTCGAAGCCGATGGACGATTTGAGGAAGGCCGCCTGACCGTCGGCGGTGAAGTCGAGGAACTCCAGGATCTCGTCCGGCCCCACCTTGAGCCAGCTCCGCCACGGGGCGTGGACGTCGTCGCGGATGCGAATCTCAGTGCCGCCGTCAGGCGTGGACACCTGCGCCGCGCGCACCTGCAGCCGGGCGTCGGCGCTCCAACCGGCAACATCGCCCGGATTCTCCGTGTCGACCACCAGGGCTCCGGTCTGGAGATTCAGCCGGTAGACGTCGAACAGCGCGCGGTCCCGCAGGTTGAGCTGGACGAGCATTTCGTCGGGAAACCCCGGTTCCAGCGCCGTCATGTCGGCCCGCGCGCCCTGGAAGGGCGTGTAGTCGCGCACGTTGCCGGAGGCGAGATCGACGCCGTAAATGTGCCAGTTCTCATCGCCGTCGGCATCCTGCAGATAGAGGAGCGTCCGGTTGTCGTAGGCCCAGAAAAACTGGCGGATGCCGCGCTTCTTGTCGGCGGTGACGATCTTCGCGTCCTCCTGGCCGACGCTCTTAACCCAGACCTGCAGCACGTTCTTCGCGTCCGGCGCGATCCAGGCGAGGCGCGCGGCATCGGGCGAGAGTTGGGGGCTGGCTTTCTCCGGGTTGCCGAAGATGGTGTCGCGCGGGATCAGCGGCGGCAGGTCGGCCCGGCCCGGGGCGAAAAGGATCGCCAGATAAACCGCCGCGGCGCACGTGATTCGGACGGGAAGAGGGCGCATTATCATGTCGGCACATTTGCCGGGAGCCGGCGCCGTGGGCGAGTCAATTCAGCGCCTTGCCTCCGGACGGCAAAAAAGCCCGGCCGCGCGGCCGGGCTCGGGGGTGGCGGAGGTGGCGGGGCGGGCTACTTGCCGAGGCTCTTGCGCAGGTCGGGAATCTGGCCGGTCGAGCCGAGCTTCTCGTTGCGACTCGCGATGAACTTGGCGTACTCGTCCATGAAGATTTTGCCCGGCGGTCGGAAATCGAACTCGGCGGGATGGTCGCGGAAGAATTCGCGGTGCACGCGGGTCCAGACCAGGCGGCCGTCGGTGTCGATGTTGATCTTGGTGACGCCGAGCTTGGCGGCGGGCAGGTATTCGTTCACGTCGACGCCCACCGCGGTGCCGAGCTTGCCGCCGGCGGCGTTGATCCGCTGGACCTCGTCCTGCGGGACGCTGGACGAGCCATGCATGACGAGGGGGAATCCCGGGGCGAGTTTCTTGATGCCCTCGATCACCTCGAAGTGCAGGGACTGCCTGCCCTTGAACTTGTAGGCGCCGTGACTGGTGCCGATGGCGGCGGCCAGTGAGTCGCAGCCGGTGAGCTTGATGAACTTCGCGGCTTCGTCCGGCTTGGTCAGGCAGGCGTTGTCTTCCTCGACCTTGATGTCCTCCTCGACGCCGCCGAGCATGCCCAGCTCGGCCTCCACCGAGATTCCCTTGGCGTGGGCGGCCGCCACCACGCGCTTGGTGATCGCGACGTTCTGGTCAAACGGCTCGTGCGAGGCGTCGATCATCACCGAGCTGTAGAAGCCCGATTTGATGCAGTCGTAGCAGGTCTCCTCGTCGCCGTGGTCGAGATGCACGGCGTAAATGGCCTCGGGGAAGATCTGGTCCGCGGCGCGGATGACGGCCTCGAGCATGCGCTTGTCGGTGTATTTGCGCGCGCCCTTGGAAATCTGGATG
>CAZAFS010000087.1:0-10204 GCA_964484165.1 uncultured Opitutaceae bacterium
ATCCATCGTCGCGGCGAAGGCTGTCCGCCATAGCCTGTAAGGCGACGGCGGACATTACCCTCGGCAAGCAGCCGATACCGGAGGCCGCCGACTTGTCCGCCATAGCCTTGGCGACGGCGGAAGCCTTTGCGAAGGCGGGCATTAACCTCCAGAGCCTCCGCCGCCGCCCGCTCGCCCATGCTCGGGGCAATGGCGGACAGGACGGCCGGCAGGCCACCCTTCAGCCTTTCCGCGGTTCTGTTTGGGCCGGCAGCTTGGCCTTGGCGGTGTCGAGCAGATGGTAGGCGAGCTCCAGTTCGTCGAACGACTTGTGCACCCAGGCGCTGCCCCAGAAAAAATTGCAGCTGGTTTCCGCGCGCAGGATGCAATCGTAGGCGTCGACGATGAGCTGGCGCACCCCGGCCGGATCGTTCACCGCGTCGGCGGCCGCCTCGAAGGCGCGCTGCACCTCGCGGTAATACCGGCTCGCGTTGCGGATCTCATCCCAGCCCTTCTTCTGCAGCAGGGAACCCGTCCACTGCATGAAGTCCCCGCCCCAGTGGTGCCCCGTGTTCCAGGCGCCGCGATGCACCTCGACCTCCTCGGTCGGCGGAAAGCGGTCGAGATACTCCGGAATGTGGATGGGACGGTAGGCGAGCCGCCCTTCGCGCAGTTTCTGCATCATCGGGAGAAAAAAGTGTCCCCAGAAACCCGCCGGCAGGTCGGGCGTGCGGAACCAGCCGCCGTTGTCGCCGTCGGTCCAGGTCGTCACCAGCGCGGGGAAGTCGCACCCCTTGGTGCGCTGGACGACTTCATGCTCGAACCAGCCGGGATCCATGCCGGAAAGCTGCGCGTCCGACAGCTCGCGGTCGCGCGGGATGACGATGATCTCGGCCCCGCCCTGCCGCGCGAAGTACGGCCGGTAGCGGACCTCCTCCCATCGCATCGGGCGCCGGGGCTTGATGTAGTAGCAGTCGACCAGCACGTACCGGTAGCCGTGGCGCGCCAGCAGCGGGATCATCTCCATGCAGAAGCCCATCTCCGGCGGCCAGAAACCCTGGAAGCGGTCGCGGCCGAACAGGTGCTGGCCCAGCCCGATCCACCACGCGGTCTGGGCCTCCCAATCGGCGTCCGGCGTCAGCGGATAAACCGGATGATACAGCCCGCTGCCCACGAGCTCGAACGGCCCGCGGCGGTAGCGGTCGAGCAGTCCGCCGATGTCGACGGTGTCGGCAAACGTTTCGCGCACGCCCGGGTCCTCCAGCTGCTTGAGCAGCGTGCCGGAAAAACTGAAATGCAGGCGGGCCAGGTTCTCCCAGCCCTCGACCATGCGCGTCGGCCGATCGTAGGCCCACAGGATCTGGCGCGCCTCCCAGCGCTCCTTTTCCTGCCGGTGGAGGGCGACCAGATTGCCGAGCGGCTGGTGGAAATGCAGGCCGAGTGCGTGAAAAATCTCTTTCATGGCGGAGGGGCGGAGCGCCAGATGAGGCGAGGCTTATCAGGCTTGGGCGGGCGAGGCTATCCGAAAGGTCCGTGGGGAAATTCACTCCCCGGGGCGCTGGCCGCGGCCCGCGCGCCAAAAGAAGTTTCTTTTGAGGGTGGAAAATGCCGCGGCTGCGGTTTCTATTTCCAGCGCATCGGCGCCTCCACCCGGGCGCGTCCCTTCAATCCCTGCCACCGCCCGAACTCATGGCCCCACCGCCCGCCGGAACCGGAGAAGCACTGCCTGACATCTGCGGCCGCGAAGCCGAGATCGCATCCATCGTGGCCCGCGCCGCGGGCCGCCCCGTTTATCGCGACCGGAACCCCCTGGATTTCGGCCGGATCCGGAGCGCCGCCGCGATCGCCCTCCACATGCACCAGCCGCTGATCCCGGCCGGCGGCGGCGATCTGTCCACCGCCGCCATCATCAGCAACCTCCAGTACATGATGGCCAACCCGCAGATCGGGGACAACCACAACGCCCCGGTCTTCCTGTGGTGCTACAAGCGCATGGGCGAATTCATCCCGGAACTGGTGCGCGCGGGCCGGGAGCCGCGCGTCATGCTCGAATATTCCGGCACGCTCCTGCACGGGCTGCAGCGGATGGGCGCCAATGACGTCATCGACGCGCTGAAGACGATCACCTGCGACCCCGCGTTCAACCGCTGCGTGGAATGGCTCGGCATGCCGTGGGGCCACGCCGTGGCGCCGTCCACGCCGGTGCAGGACTACCGGCTGCACGTGCGCGCCTTCCAGCACCACTTCGCCGCGCTCTTCGGCCCGGAGGCACTCGCCCGCCTGCGCGGCTTCTCGCCCTCCGAGATGGCGCTGCCCAACCACCCGGACGTGGCTTACGCCTTCGTCAAGACACTGCGCGACTGCGGCTACCACTGGGTGCTGGTGCAGGAGCACACGGTCGAGCAGCCCGACACCGGCGCGCCGCCGCCGCGCCGGCACCTGCCCCACCGGCTGGTGTGCCGCAACTCCGCGGGCGAGACCGCCGAAATCATCGCGATCATCAAGACGCAGGGCAGCGACACCAAGCTCGTGGCCCAGATGCAGCCGTATTACGAGGCGCAGAGTCTGACCCGCTGGGAGCTGGCCGGAAAAAGCGTGCCGCCGCTCGTGACGCAGATCGCCGACGGCGAGAACGGCGGGGTGATGATGAACGAATTCCCGCCCAAGTTCAAAGACGTCGTCCACGCGTGCTCCCACTCCGACACGCCGCTGCTGAACGTGACCGAGTACCTGGAGCACCTCGAGGCCATGGGGATCACGGCCGGCGACTTTCCCGCCGTGCAGCCGATCTTCCAAAAACGCATCTGGGAGCGCTTCACCCCCGGCGCCGGCCCGGAAAAGCTCGCGCAGGTCATCGCCGGGCTGAAAAAGGAGGACGGCCGGTTCCACATGGAGGGCGGCTCCTGGACGAACAACATTTCCTGGGTGCACGGTTACGCCGACGTGCTCGGGCCGATGGAAGAGGCGTCGTCGCGCTTCCATGAAAAGGTGCTCAAGCCCGGCCGCCCGACCGGCGAGCCGCGCTACCGCAACGCGCTGTTCCATCTGCTCTGCTCGCAGACCAGCTGCTACCGCTACTGGGGGCCCGGCCTCTGGACGGACTACGGCCGGGAAATCTGCCGGCGGGCGATCGCCATTCTGGACCACGATTTCTGATCCGGACTCCTGCAATTGTAGGAGCGAGCTTGCTCGCGATTGCATAAGAAAGCTCGCCTGCAAGCAGGCTCCTACACCGATCTCCAGACGGCCGCGCGTTGGGCACGCACGTACCGTTTTTGTTGTATGATTCTGGCTGGAATTCGGGCGGGCGTTTCTACTCCGGGCGGAACCAGCGCAGGTCAAGGCGCGGAAACGCCAGGTCCGTGGCCTCGCAGCGCTGGAGCTCCGCTTCGTCCACCGCGCCCGATTCGAGCGCGGCGCACAGCCCGCTCAGGCGCGCCAGCAGCCCGGTGACCCGCGCCACCGCCGCCTCGCCCGCCGTCGCCGCCTTGATGAGAAACGGCCAATCGGACGCCTGCGCCAGCAACAGCGTGCGCGCGGCCTGGCGGAGCGCGCGCCCCTCGCGACCGGCCGGCGACGCACTTTCCCATCGAGCCACCAGCGCCTCCAGCCGCCGCGCCGCGGCATCGAGCTGCGGATACAACCAGGCGGTGTCGCGGTTGACCCAAAAGGAATAATCGCCCGCCAAGCCCCAACTCGACGGTGCGGGTTGGGCCGGGTACGGTGTCGCGCAGGCCTCGGCCGCGCGCGTGGCCGTCGCCGGCGCCACCGTTTTTTCGCCCGCGAGCACGCGGAACACCTCCTCCAGCCAGAGCGGGCCCTCGAACCACCAGTGGCCGAACAGCTCGGCGTCAAACGGCGCGAACCAGATGCCGCTGTTCTCCGGCGCGGCCGCCAGCCGGGTCACGAAATCCCGCGCCTGCACCCGGGCGCGGGCCGCCGCCGCCGCCGGATCATACCAATCCTTCGCCTCCTGCGCACCCGTCACCCGCCAGTATTTCAGTCCCGCGGGGAGACGGTGGACGGCGCCACCCGGCCAGCCCGCGAGCGCGGCTTCGTCCATCGCGTGAATCCGGTCCCGGTGAAACTCGCGGCAGTCGGGATGCCCGGGATAGCCCTCGGTCGCGCTCCACACCCGCCGCGAGATCTCGCCGTCGCGCCCCAGCGCCAGCGCGCCGCCCGGGCAGCGCACCGGCGCGCGCACCCCGCGGGGCGGAGGCGGCTGCGCCTGGGTGACGCCATGGGTTTCAAGCCCGAAGCAGCGCAGGCCGAACGCGCCGGCGGCGGTCTCCAGCCCCGGATAATACCCGCATTCGGGCAGCCAGAAAAAGGTCGGACGGACGCCGATGGCGTCGGCGAACGTGTCGAGCCCGACGCCGATCTGGGCACGCACCGTCGTCGGATGCCCCTGGTGCGCCGGCAGAAAGGCGTGGGTGGCCGCGGTCGTCGCCAGCTCCACCAGACCCGCCGATTGAAACTCGCCCAGCGCGCCCAACACGTCGCCGCGGCACCGCGTTTCAAATAGCTGCCCCATCTCGCGGAAAAACTCCGCATGCCACTCCGCCAGCTCGCGATGCTTCCCCGCCGCCGCGCGCGCGTCTTGCCGGGCCAGCTGCTCCGTCGCGGCCAGCCGCCGGGAATAGCGCTCCCGCAGCGCCGGGTCGCCGAGCATGCAGATCAAAGTCGGGGACACACTCAGCGTGAGGCGCGCCGCGACGCCATCGCGAGTCAGGCGATCCAGCATGCGGACCAGCGGCAGATAACTCTCGGTCAGCGCCTCAAAGAACCACGTCTCCTCGAGGCTGGCCGGGTGCTCCGGGCGCCGGCAGTCCGGGAGATGCGCGTGCAGCAGCACCACGAGTTGCCGCGGTGCGGCGGACCCGGCGCGCCTCCGACGTGGGCTTTGGGCAGCCATGGGAACAAGCGGGCGCTCGGGTATCAGAGCAGCGGCGGCGCGGCCCCGCGCCTACCGATCGGGGGTCTGGCCGTCGACCAGAACCAGATGCGGCAGGAACAGCGCCCCCGGCGGGAGCGATCGCACCAGCCGAAAGCGGCCCGCAGCGTCGACGTTCACGCCGCGCGGCAGATGCGCCCGGTAGCTGGCATCGCGCAATTCACCCTCGATTTCGACGCAGGAGTCGAGCGTCAGCAGCGCGGCGCCGTCCGGGAGGCGGGTCAGCAGCTCCAGTGAGGGCGTTTGGCTCAGCTCCGGCTGCGCCGCCGCGTGCAGCAACAACGACCAGGCGGCGGGGAAAAAGTCGACCCGATGCTGGCAGGTGAAGCCGCCATCCGGCCGCACGGCGATTTCCTGGTCGCCGATGCGCAGGCGATGCCCCGGCCGCACCCGTCCGTTGATCACGAGGGTCGCGCAAACCTGCAGCGGGGCTCCATCGCGCGCAGCTTCCATCTGGCTGGCGAGCCGGGACGACGCGGCGGGATCGGCCGGCCGGGTCGCCGGCGCGCCGCCGGTCGGCGCGTTGGCGGGACTTCGCGCTTCGGTCGCGCCCGCGGCCAACTGCGAGCCAAAGACCTTGATCAGCACCCGCCGCTCGTCCAGTTCCGGCGTGTCCGGCGGGGAACCCGCGGGCGGCGCCGGCGGCTCGGTCCCGGGCTCCGGCGGAGTCTCCGTCCCCGCAGGATCGCCCGGCACGCGCCGGAGTTCCGGCGGCAGGTTCTCCAGGCGCGAGACGGCGGCGAGGATCGCTTTCTCATCGAGTATCGGCACTCCGCGGGGCAGTCCGGGCGCCGGTCGGGCCGGCGCCGGCGCGGCGGGCATGGACGGCCGCGTCTCCGGCCCGGCACCTGGCGCCGGGCACACTACCTGCAGATCCGCCGCGACCGGCGGTTGCGGCAGCGCCACGGGCAGGGAGGTGAGCAGCGGGGTGAACCGGCCGGCGGCGTCCTTGACGCCAAGCGCCCCGACCACCACCCCGCCGGGTTCGCGCAGGGAGAAAAACCGTTCGTGCCAGCCGGCCCCGAGCGGAAAGTCCTCCAAATCCGTCGCGCCGCGCGCCCCCCCGCCCGGTTCGTCCAGGCGCAGCAGGCGCAACGTGAGGTGCGCCTTGCCGGCCGGCGCCGCCACTCGGCGCCGGACGCCCTCCAGCGTCTCCGGCGCCACCCACCAGTGGACGAACAACCGGTGCGGATCGACCGGAATGACGTTCAAGTGCGGATCAGGGACCGGCGAGGAGCGCGACTCCGAATCGCCCTGACGGCGGACACCGCCGGCGCCCGGCCTTCGGTCCGGTCGCGTCCGCTGGGTGCTCCTCCGCTTTTGCACGATTAAATGACTAGGTTCCGCTGGCCGGAATACAAGAAATCACGGCCGGCGGGGCCGCGGCTCATTTGTCCCGGATGAAGTCGTAGACATTGAGGTAGTGCTGCCCGGGCACGTTCCACGAGTAATCGCACCGCATGGCGTTGAGCATGAGCTGGCGGAAATGATCGGGGTACAGGTAGTAGCAGGCGATCGCCCGGGACAGCGCCGATTCGATGCCCTTGAGGTCGTCGTGGTGAAACACGTAGCCATTCCGCTCGTGCAGCGGCTTGGCGGAATAGTCCTTGTCGAACACGGTATCCGCCAGCCCGCCCACGGCGCGGACGACCGGGATCGTGCCGTAGCGCATGGCGATCAACTGGGTGAGGCCGCACGGCTCGAACCGGCTCGGCGCGATGAGCAGATCCGCCCCGGCGTAGATCAGGTGCGACAACTCCTCGTTGAATCCGATCTCCAGGTGCGAGTCGGGGTTCTCGTTGATCTCGCGTTTGAGGTGGCGGAAATGGTGGTCGATGCCCGGCTCGGTCCCGCTGCCGAGGAGCACGAACTGTGCCCCGTGGTTGATGCAGTAGAAGATCGCATGGCGCACCAGATCGAGGCCCTTCTGTGCGTCCAGCCGGCCGACGTAGGCCACGATCGGCTTGGCGTTGTCAACCAGGAGCAGGCGCCGGCGGAGCGCCCCTTTGTTCTCGTATTTCCGCTCGATCGTCGCGGCCGAGTAGCGCGCCGGAATCTGGCCGTCCTTCTCCGGATTCCATACGTCGTAATCGATGCCGTTGAGGATGCCGCCGTACTTGCGCTGCTGCGTGTGCAGGACCGCCTCGAGGCCGAACGCCCCGCCGCGGTCCTTGGCCTCGCCGGCGTAGGTGGGCGAGACGGTGTTGACGAAGTTGCTGTAGACAATGCCGCCTTTCAGCAGGTTGAGCACGCCGGGCCGGCCGCCGCCGAGACGGTCGCGATGGAGGAAATATTCGGGCCGGTTCAGTCCCGTCGCGCGCAGCACCTGGCCGCCCGTCAGGCCCTGGTGCTTGAAGTTATGGATCGTGAAGCACGCGCGCGGATGCCGCAGGCCGAGGTGCTCGTAGATTTCGTAGAGCAGCACCGGCACGAGCGCGGTCTGCCAGTCGTGGCAATGGATGATGTCGGGCTGCCGGCCGGTCTTGAAGAGGAACTCCAGCGCCGCCCGCGAGAAAAACGCGAAGCGCATGACATCGTCTTTCTGGCCGTAGACCTGGCCGCGCTCGAAAAAGCGTTCCGCGGAATGCGGCTCGAGGAACAGGCACCTCCGCCCGAAGACCGCGCCGGAATACACCGTGGTGTGAATCGCCCCGCCGTACCACGGCACCCAGAGATCGTGGTAGGCCGGCGCCAGGCCGTGGATGTGCTCCCAGCGCAGGCAATCGTACTTGGGCAGCATGATCTCGACGGCATGGCCGCGGATCGCCAGCTCCCGGCTGAGGCCGAAGACCACGTCGGCCAGTCCGCCGATTTTGGCCACCGGCGAGAGTTCCGGCGTGACCATCACCACGCTCATGGCCGGGATGCCGGGGCGCAGAAACTGCGTGTGGGCGGTGGGCGGCGCCTGTTCGCTCGCAAAGATCGGGGCCGGCTCCTCGCGTTGGGCCGCCTCCTCGGCTTTAGCATCCGCGCGGGCGGCCTGTTCCAGTTCCTCGATCTCGGCCGCCGGCAGCGGCGCGGGCGGGGGCACCCGCGGCGGGGGCGCGGCTTCCCGCGGCGGACCCGCGTCCGTCGCCCCGGCGTCCCGCCCCGCCGGGCGGTCGTCGGGTGTCCCCGGCCCGCCCGGGCTGACGCCGGCGGGCGACAACCGTCCGCCGGCCTGAGATACCCCTGCCTCCCCCTCTGGCGGATGCCGGCGTGGTGGGTGCTTCGCCATAGGACACCGTCATCAAATCCAGGCCGTTCATGGTGTAAAGCGCATTGCCGGTTGGCCCGACCGGGCTCCATCCATGGCAGGGAATCGCCGGCCGGGAGCAGGACCCCTCCCTGCGTCACTGCAGACGCAGCGGCAGGCCCTGCAGGCGCGCCGCCAGCGCGGCTTGAATCGCGCCGGTGTGCTCGTCGCGCGTGTCGTCGCCGGTCTTGACCGTCTGCGTGGGAAGGAAGTTGTCGATCACGGCGCAATAGTCGTTGTTCACCATGATCCCGAGCAGCTCGCCGGTCTGGCTGAAGACCAGGTCGCCCGCCGATGGGGTGAAATCGCCCGCGAGGTGTTTGATGAACCGGTTGTCCATGCGCACATACTGCGGCGTCTGCACGTCCAGCTGGAACGCCACCTTGCCGTAGCCTGCGCCGCCATGGCTCACGAGCACGGCCTCGGGAAACTTGAACGGCTGCAGCGCGGTCGGGTACACCTTCACCCCCAGGCGCGCCGCCAGCTCGCCCGGCACGGGGATCACAATGATGCGCGGGTCCAGGGACAAAAACTGGAACTCGGCGACCGGCGCCGACACGGGCGGACGGCCAAACCGGCCCGAGATTTTTTCCCAGTCGATCGGCGCCTCGCCCGCGATGACCGGGAACGGCGTGTCGCCGGCGTGCATCAGCGCGTAAACGGCCTTCCCGTCGGTCACCAGCACCGACTTGATTTCCCTGGTGCGGTTGGTCGTGCCCAAAAACCACTTGCGGGAGGCGGTGAGCGTGGTCGTGACGCGGTTGGTAAGGAAATCGTTGAACAGCACGTTGGCGTTGATCGGCCGGTTGTCGCGGATCTCCTGGGCGATCTGGCCGGACTGCTCGGCGAGGCGACCGACGCCCTCCGCAAGCTGGCCGGTCTGGGCCAGCGCTTTCTGGCGCTCCTGCCGTTCCATCGCGACCTGCTGTTTGGCGTCAGTCAGGTTGTCCTGCAGCAGCGCCCTTTCCTGCTGGGCGACCTTCACGGCCACGTTGAGGCCCTCGATGCGCTGCTGGGCCTCGGACTGCTCCCGGCCGAGCGCGGCGATCTGCTGCTGCTGCCGCGTGCTCTCCGCCTGCTTCTGCTCCAGCTCGCGCTGCATCCGCGCGAGCTGCTCCTTGGTGATCGCGGCGTCCTGCGTCGCGGCGGCCACGCGCTGGTTGAGCTGGTTCACGCTCTGCTGGGTGGTGGCCAGGGCCGACTCCAGTTCGATCTTGGCCGACTGCATCTGGTTGACGTTCTGCTCGCGCGCCCGCAACTCGGCCTGGGTGGCCTGGAGCTGCTGGTTCGCCGCCTCGCGCGAACGCTGCTCGTCCGCCAGGGACAGGCGCATGACGTCCACCAAATCCTGGTCGCGCGGCGGCGTGTTGCCGGCCACTTCCGGCACAGGGGCCCGCCGCGGCTGCGCCGGCTCCGCCTTCTCCCACCGCGTCAACGCGATGAGATTGAGGAAGAGGAAATCGATGATGATCAGCAGGAGCGTCTTGTTCATGACGCGGGGGTCACGCGGCGTGGACGGCGGGGGTGGCCTGGGCGGCGAGAATCAGCCGCCGTTTGTAGCCGCGCACATGGCGGATCTTGACGAAGGCCACGCAGATGAGCCCGAAGAGGTTGGAGGAGTAGGCCGCGAGCAGGTTCTGGTCGATCACGCCCATCACCTGGAGGACGAGGGCCGTGGCCGTGCCCATCATGCCGACGTACAGGCCGCTGTCGAAAAGGTTCTCCTCATTTTCCATGAGGCGCAGCTTGAGCGTCACCGGAATGTTCTGGCGGTCGATCTCACTGATCTTCAGGAGGCAGATCAGGTAGGTGACCACCTGCAGCAGGGCGAAGACGCCGATGGAGATAACGGTTGATGTAGCCATGGTGGAACGAGTCGAGGTTGCGGGAAGGGCGGCAGGCGTGGCCGTGTTGGCCAGCATGGGGATGACGAGGTGGAAACGGTATTCCGAAAGGGGCGCGGCGCGGAGGAGGAAGGGCTCGGTGGCGATGATGAGGACGAAGGCGAGCAGCAGGGCCATGACCCCGCTCTGGAC
>CAZAFS010000088.1:0-10118 GCA_964484165.1 uncultured Opitutaceae bacterium
TCAGGCTCATAACCTGAAGGTCGTTGGTTCAAATCCAACCCCTGCACCCAATTTTAGGCCCTTGGACCCTGTCCAAGGGCCTATTTTGTCGCTTGTTAGGCTGATTTCAAGAAAGCAGGGCTAGATCCGGGAATCCGCATGACATGGGTGAACATCCAAGGACATTTGCGGACAGAGCTGTTTTGGCTTGCCGGGACGCACCCTCGGCGAACGCAGCGGGCGCGACCGGACGCCGCACCCCCTTGGAAGCGAGCCGTATTCAAGACCGAAATCGCGACTCTTTGCGGACCTACGAGAAGCCGTGGCTATCGCATAGCGCAAAAGCTAGACTGTCTCTTCAGGCGTTTGATTCCGGCACGACGGCCCCAACTTTGCCGACTTCGTCGGCCACTCGTTTCAACCGTCCGACGAGTGTGATGACCTTCTGCTGTAAATCTCCGAACAAAATCTCGACAAACACATCGTCATCCCAATCGCGGGGGCTACACCACTCCCATCCGAGACCTCCTGTTGGGGGCGCTGGGGGTGACGGCCTCGACCCTGCCCTTTCTCGATTCCGTCGCGCCCCCAGGATCAACCTACGGCTACCCCAGCGCCGGCAACGGATACTGCACCATGGCCCTGCTGTCCGTGGTGCTGGTCCTCACCTATGCCATCTGGCGGGCCGCCAGCCCTAAGACTCCACAACCGATACTCGTGGCCACGGTCATCTGCGGGCTTCTGGCGATCACCGGGGTCGGATACTACGTCATCGGCCTCATGCCGACGTACATCTACGAAAAAACCCTGCCCACCGGGGAAAAGATCCGCACCGTGGTGGCGGATGGCGACAGCAGCCTCACAGCAGATGGATTACGCACCCATAACGCCGATCCTTCGCTCTCCAAGAGCGACCTGATCGACGGCTACACGCTGCCGCATCTGGATCGGCTTTTTACGGAGGAAGCCCTGCGCTCCGCCTGGCGCAAACTGACCGTCGGCTACCTCGGGACCAACACCGCGTTCTTCTTCACGCTTTGCTGTCTGGCTTTTGCCGAGGCCATGCCCCGGTTGAGACCTGGGTGCCCGGCCAGCCCACCCTTTCGCCGGTAATCCGCTTTGTGGAAATTGGCGCCAGCCATTCCCTTACTACCCAAATTTGAGTAGCCTTGCGCATTGCCAACGCCTCGATGCCGGAGGACAATGGCATCGCCAATAGAAGGGGTGGCGTAGCTTCGCGTCGCCCCGGTTTTCCGGCTACACCGCCTCAGTCCCCATCCCGCCGTGAGCATTTTCTGCCGCGATCACCGGCTGCTCATCGCTACGGCCTCCCGCCCGGTCTGGGACTCGTATGCCGACGGACCTTGCGCTAGTGCCGCACACCAAGCTTTGGGCCTAGCCGCAGGCGCCAGATCCCAAGCGCTGCGGGCGCATGAGAGCACCCTAATGGTCTCGGCATCTCGGCTGACAGATTCCTGCACAATTGTACAGGAAACCGGGCGTGGGCAACAGCCTTGTGCGCACACGCGCATCAGTAGCCGGGCACACCCGCTGCCGGGCCCCGCGAACCCCATTTGCCCCTGCCAGCCCAACTGAAAATATCCCCATGAAAAAGCCCAAACGCGCAGCCTCGCGCCGCCCGGCTGCGGCTCCCCGCCAAGGAGCCAGCCGCGGACAGCTTCTCGCCGTCGCAGCCCCGCCGCCCGCAACCGCCCCAGACCCAGTGGCCCAGCGCTGCTTTCGCGCCATCGCGAAAGCGGCCGGGGTCGCTGAAAACAAGGTGACCGGCGACACGAAGCTCTCGGATCTCAAGGATGCCACGACCCTCGGGATCGCCCAGGCCCTCAATGACGAGTTCAATGCCGAGGGCCTACAGCTCGACCCGACGGAGCTCGATGCCGCCAAGACCGCGGGCGACGTGGTCGCGATCGTCAAAGCCAAGCTCGCCCAGCCCAAGAAGCCATGAGGACAATCGCTGCCTGCCTGGCCCTCGGCCTGCTCTGGGCGGTCCCCGGTCTGGCCCAGGATCCCTCCTCCACCAAGGACGGGGGCGGGCCGCTGTGGGGTTTCCTTCGGATCCGCAACGACTCCACCGGCCAGATCACGGACTTGCAGCAGATCGAGAACGGCAAGCCCGCCCAGGTCCAGTTCATCCAGGACCGCCAGGCGGGCACCGACGTGTGGAATGTCGATATCGCCGCTTTCATGGTCAAGACGCTGTACTCCTACGCCAGCGACCCCAACCGCCCGGATGCCGGCGGCAACCACCTCAGCAGCGCCGTGCTGCTGCCCACCCTCGTCTGGAATCGGCTCAGCGGCGTCGGCGCCAAGGACGTCAACCTGCTGACCGCCAAGCTGGGCGCGGCCGCGGTCTTCTTCCAGCCGACGGGCCCGGCCCAGGAGGTGCGCCTCTACGCCGACTACTCGCGGGACGCCGTCTCGGGCGGGCGGTTCATGGATGGGGAGCTGTTCTACGAGGCGATCTACCAGCCCTGGGGGCTGGGCGCGTTCAACACGAGTAAGTCGCTCTCGCTCGCCTACCGCTGGAAGCTCGAGCCGGGCCTCACCGGCCGGCATGTGTTCGACGCCGGCACCGACCCCAAGCTCGCCGCCCACCGCCAGAATCTCTGGTTGAGCCCCCGGGCCGAGCTCGCCATCCACTCCACCGCCGACGGCTGGAACCGGCTCAAGCTCACGCTGAGCTACGCCTACGACTGGGGCTGGGCCGGGTCGCTGGGGAAGATCTACCTCTTCACCGGGGACCTGTCCGGCGCCCTCGACGACCAGGGCCACTACACGGCGGAGCTCACCTACAAGAAGGGCAGCGCGACCCTGATCCAAGTCCCGGTGGACCAGACCCAGTTGGGGATCGGCATCAAATACTAGCGAGGAGGCCGGTCGCCGCGCCGGGATTACCATGCCGCCACCGACGAACGCCGAATATATCGCCCCTTCCTTCTGGCCGCGGCTGTGGCTGTGGCTGGCGCGCAGCCCCACGCCGGCCGCGCAGCTGCGCCAGCGCCAGCAGCAGTTTCCGCCGCAGTACGATTCCCAGAACTCCCGCACCTCCGCGCTGCGCCGGCGCCTGCCCCCGGAGTTGGACGCGCTGCTCCAGGCCGGTCGGGTCTCGATCGGGGAAGTCGGCGAGTTAGGCGTCTTCATCCACGTGGAGCCCCTGCCTGTCTGGGGTTACTTCATCGAGTTCTCCAGCGGGTTCATGCGGCTGAACTACTCGGTGGCGCGCGCGCTGGGGGCGGCGACCCGCGTGTTCTTCCCGCCCCCGCGACCGCCGGTGCAGCCCGTTCTGACCATGCAGCAGTTCGCCGGGGCAACCGCGACCATGATGTTCCTCTTGCGGGACGCCGGATGGGTCGTGCCGCCCCAGCACCCGATTGATCCCGAGCAGCGCGAGATTGCCGACGATCTAACCAACGAGGCGGAGTATTTCTTGATGATGCACGAGCTGGCCCACGTTTGGATCGCCCTGCGATCGCCCGCCAGCGCGGAATCGCTCCTGCGGGGGGCCGGCGTTTCGTGGAAAGAAGAGTTCGCCGCCGATCATCTGGCGTTGCTCTGGAGCCTGGGCTGCGCCTGGAGTCCGGCCTCGCCCGGTCACCGACGGCCGTCCCCGCGCATGGTCTATGCAGGAGCCGAATTCGCCCTGCGCGTCCTCGCCTTCATGGAGCACCTCAAGATCGAGTTCGAGCGTACCCATCCCCTCGCCCAGGATCGGCTTGAGATGCTGCGCCTCTGCGCCCAGGCGCTGTGCGCGCAGCATCAGATCGCGTTCGACTCGCTGCGCACGATCGCGATGGCCAACAACCAGTACCTCGATGCGGCCGAGCGGGTCATCCTTGGCCAGGACCCCAATCCGCCGCTGCGCCCCGAAGAACTGCGCGCCACGCTCACCGCCCTCTTCGAGGAGGCGGCCAAGGGCATGGTCGACCTCGCCTTCACCCTCAAGGAACTGGAGACGCTCCACAAGTACGCCGAGCCGCTTACGTTCATCGAGGCAGCGCGGGCGGTGCGGCAGGAGCTCGCCTCCTCCAGATCCCCGGCAGCTCAGATCCTGGAGCAGGCCATGGCCCAGATGCCGCCCGATGTTCGAAACGCGTTCCAGCAGCCAAACTAGCACCCCGCTGGCGCCCGCCGCCGCCCCCTTCCCACCCCGCCAACCCCAACAAAGGAGCACCCCATGCCCAGAATAATCACCACCAAGCGCGACTTAGCCAGGTTCCATGCCGGCGCTGCCGGCGTCCCGGCGATGCGCGCTGCTGCTGGTGGCCCAGGCCAGCCACCAACGCCGCCTCCATCACCGCCACCGCTCGATGGATATCGAGAGAAGCTGATCAAGTACATCCCCGCAGAGATCATCTCCCTCTATGTCACCGTGGATGCGTTGGTGCGCACCTTGGTGCACGACCCCGGACAGGCCAACGGCATCTATTGGTTCATGCTGATCTTCGGCCTGGCCGTCACCCCGTTTTATCTCTGGCGGGTGATGCACGTCACAAAAACGATCCAGCTCATCGTATCCACGGCAGCCTACGGGGTGTGGGTTTTTGCCCTCGGCGGGCCGTTCAACCACATGGCATGGTACCACAACAACCCGATCTGGGGTGGGCTCGTCATGGTCATCTTCACGTTCCTAGCTCCACTGATCGATCCCTAATCGGAAAACGCGCGAACTGCTGCGCCCCGCAGCGCCGCTGAGCTGCGGGGCGCGATGACGGATTTGGCGCTGCAAGGACCGCCGCGGGCGATCGAACGCTCCGCCCGTCGGCCTATCGCTCGGAGCGACCACCGGCAAGCCCTGTGCTAAACGTGGGGTGGCATGATCAACGTCGAAACGGCCAACTCATGGTACCCGTCAAACAAGGCCTCGAATGTAAGGCCCGACGCCTAAATACATGAGTCGACACATACCGACACCCACACAAAAACTCCCACAAGAAACCCCTGCAGACAGGCCTATTCCAGAGGGCGCCGCTCGCAGCATAGCGGCCTGCATTGCAGCCTCATAACCTGAAGGTCGTTGGTTCAAATCCAACCCCTGCACCCAATTAAGGCACCTCCTCATACCGCGGAGCCCTTTCTCATGTCCGCGGTCTGTTACGTCTACGTACTGCGCAACCCGCAGGACCGATGCTACATTGGCCTTTCTGAGGATGTTCATGTCCGTCTAAGGCAGCACAATGCCGGGCTTTCGCAATGGACGGCGAAATTCCGGCCATGGACGTTGGTCTGGACAAGCGACCCCCTTGCTCGCTCCGACGCCCGCCGGCTGGAGAATCTGCTGAAGCGGCAAAAAGGAGGGGCAGACCTTTACCGGATCACGCGGATGCCGAAGCCAAGTTCGTCAGGCTCATAATCCCGCACCTGCGGGATCGTTGGTTCAAATCCAACCCCTGCACCCAATTTGAGGTCCTTGGAATGTCTCCAAGGCCCTGATTATTCGCCCGGCAGGCAGAAATGGGACCGTCCATCCACTGCGGGACAATGCCCATGCCGCCGGCCCGCTCGAAAACAACCGACACGCTTCCGGGCTTTCTTTCGGAATTCGCCGGCGTGCGCCGGGCCGCGAGCAAGCGCAAGCGCGCGGTCAGGGAATGCACGCACGCCAGCAGCACCTGACGTTCATGGGTGACCGATCGAACTCGCCCCGATGCCCAGGGAACGGAACATGCCGGCAATAATCACCGCCCGAGGGACCTTGCTGGCTATTTGTCGAAGAATGGGTGCTTGGCCACCGGCGGCTTCGGCGTGGCGCCGCTGGGCGCCTTGAGCGTTACGTCGTCGAACAGTAGCGAAGGCACTGCGAGACTCGCCAGCTCCCCGCTGGGCAAGCCGCCTGGCCGGAAGATGGCGATTGGCGTGTGATACACCACCGGGTCCTTGCCGGCGGCGAGGATGTCTTTGAACGCGGATGCGGTGATGCCGCTCACCTCGACATTGCGCAGCAGTTCCTCGTGGCCGTCTGGATAGAGCTTGTAGGCCAGGATGGCGGGTTCAATGCGGCCGCTCTCGCGGTTGGGCGCCGAGGGCTGATCGCGCTGCAAGTGGAACTGTGGCCGGGCGACGCGGCGCACGATCACGCCGTAGGCTTTGCCGCGCTCCTGCACGAGCTTCAAGAGTTCGGCTTTCAGCGCCTCGGAGGTGAGGCCCTCGCTCGAAGTTACAACGAGATTGGAGGGGGCGGGGCCGCCACCATGGCGGCTGCCCGTGCTCTGCGGCAGGCCGCGCGAGGGCACGCGCGAGGTGAGCAGCGTCTTCAAGCGGCCGCCTTCCACCAGCTTCACTTCCCGGGTGGGCATGCCCTCGTCGTCGACCTTGGTCGCGCCGAAGAGCGGCATGCCGGCAAACTCCGAGCGGGTGGCGTCGTCGACGACCGTGAATGATTCCGGCAGCACGCGCGCGCCAAGCTTGTCCATGAAGGGATTGTCGAACTGCGCCAGCGCGGCCTCGAGCCGCGGATTCTCGACCACCGGGCGCTTCGCGGCGACCAGCCGGGTGGCGAACGCCTCGGCAAACACCTCGGCCGCCGCCTCGTTCTCAAAAAGCACGGGGCCGTTGTAGGTATCCTCCAGCAGCGGGGCCTCGCGCAAGGCGGTAAGCTGTTGTCCCAGGCTGCGCACTTCGGCGAGCAGTTGCGCCTTCGCGGGGAGGCCCGCCGTGGTGCGGGCGAAGTGAATGCTCAGGTTCTCGATCGACCGACCGTCGGCCGCCTGTGTGACGGCCATGACGGCGAGCAACACCATGGTCTCCCGGCGCGTGTAACGGGTTCCCTCGCTGTTGACGTAGCGGGTGGAGTGCTCGGACAATTCGAGCGCGGCCGTCGAATTGGCCACCGCCGGGAATTCGCGGAACACCGCCGAGAGTTCGCGGACCAGCGCCTCCGCCGCCTTGAACTCGACCGTCAGGGGCGCGGTTTCCTCCGTGGTCTGGGTGGGAACGGCGCTGCTGAAATCGCCGGAGTCGTCCGCCCGGGTCTTGTTCTCGAGCGAGGCCTTCTTCTTGGCCAGCTGCTCGACGGCCTGCTTGTAGGCCCCGTCGGTGGCGAGCCAAAGCTGGCGGCGCAGCTCCGTATAGTTGTCGTCGATGGGCAGGGCGGACGGGAACGAACCGCCGCCCATCAAGCCCGCCATCGAAAGGAAGTTCGTCTGGTCAAGTTGCGGCGTGCCGACGCGCACCTCCACCGTGACCCCGCGTTGCCGATGGCGGGCGGGCTGGGTGGCCACGACACTGCCGAAGCTCGCCGCCACGCGCGAATCCATGCTATCCGTGACCCGGTAGGCGGCAAAGTACGGAGGCAGGGAATTCTCGAGCTTCAGTTGGGTCGTGGACCGGGCGAGTTCGTCTTGCATGGCGCGCAGCACGACGTCGTCACCCGCCGCCGCAGTGCCGGCGCGCAGAGGGAGGACCGCGACCACGGCGGCCAGCGATCGAAGGAAGAGGCGGGGGGCAAGTTTCATGACAGCGGGACCTTATTTGCTGGAAGGTTTTTCGAGCGGAGCCGGAAGCAGGGGCGGGAGGTCCTGCGCCTTCTCCTTCTTCTGCACCTCGACCTGGGTGAGCAACAGACCCGGCGATATGGCTGAGACCGGCACGGGACCCGACTCCGCCCCGCAGATGCCGTTGAAAATGTCCGGCGTATCGTCCGCCGCCGCGACCTTGCTGAAGGCGGCCAACGGCGTCCCGATGAAATCGACGCCGCGCACGAGCTCTTCATGGCCGTCCGGGTAGACGCGGTAAACCATGATCGGGCGCACGTTGAAGGCATTGGGTATGAAGCGGCCGGTGAGGGTGAAGCCCCCTTCAATGTCGGCGAAATACAGTCCGTAGGGTTTGTTTTGCTCCGTCACGAGCTGGAGCAGCCGCGCCTTCAGCTTCTCGCGGGAAACCGCCTGCGCCGCCTCCACGACGAGATTGGACTGCCGGGCCACCACGGGAAACCCGGGGGCTTTGCGCCCGTGGCCGTTGGAAGCCGGGAAACCCTCGATGGGCATTCGCGCCATTAGGAAGCCCTTGAAGACGCCGCCCTCGATCAGTGGCACGCGCCGCGCTTTCACCCCTTCGTTGTCGTAGAGGTAATAGCCGCCCAGTGCCGTCGCGCCGAAATGATCGAGTGTCGGATCGCTGTAGACGGTGAATGCCGCGGGCAGCACCGGCTGGCCGAGCATCTTCTTGAACGTCTGGCCCTGCTCGGCGCCCTTCTGCCGGTGGCCCTCGACGCGATGGCCGAAAACCTCGTGGAAAAACACGCCGGCGGCGCGGCCGGAGAGGATGGCGGGGCCGGCGTACGGGTCGATGATCGGGGCGGTGCGCAGGGCGAGCAGATCCTGGATCATTCGTTCGACCCGCGCCAGCACCTCCGTGTCGCCCGGCAGCTTGTCGGCCGTGAAGGCGAAGAAAGTCTCATACCGCGGCAGGACCATGCCGTCGTCGGCCTTGGTGGTCGCGTAAATGAGCAGGCGCGCGGTGGTCTGCGTCGTCTGGAGCCGGGTCCCCTCGCTGTTCACGTACCAGCGCGTCTGCGCGTCCACGTCGAGCACGGCGCGGGCGCCGTAGATGTTGCCGTAGGCTGCGAACGGCGCGCTATAGCGGCGGAGTTTCTCCTCCCAGACGGCGCGGTCGAGTTTCACGTCGGCCGGGGCCTGCACGAACTCTTCCGCCGGTTCGGCTGAGAAGTCCGCGGACGGGTCCTCCTCCGCGACGTTGACCTTCATGTTGGCCTTGACCTTGGTGAGCTGTTCGACGGCGGCTTTGAAGCGGCGGTCGGTCTGATACCAGAGCTGAGCCCGGATGGCATCGGGATCGTTCTCGATCGGCAGTAACGTCTGGCCGGTCATTCTCGGCATCGTGAAACCCTGGTTGCCGCGCAAGGGATGGGTGTTGTCGAGCTGGCCGCCGCCCACCCGCAGGTCGACGTCGAGGGTGCGCGTGCGCCTTTCCGTGCTGTTGAGCACCGCCCCGAAGGCGGCGCCCACGGCGTAAACGTGGTTTTCGGTGACCTCATAACTAAGGAATGAGGGCGGCACCGGCTCGGCCTTGAGCGCGGCGAGCGAATGGTCCAGTTCGGCCTGCATGGCCGCCAGCACCGGGGTGGACCCCGGGGGCAATTCGGCCGCGCCCACCGCGGGAGGGCGGACCGGGAGCAGCAACAGGCAGACACAAAGAGCACGGAGGGGGAGTTTCATCGGGGAAAGGTGTTTGGCTCGCGTTCCAACAACGGACGAAGCCGGGTGATCGGGGCCACCAATTGATCCGGGTAAAGCGAGAATTCCTCAGTCATGCAATTCGAAACGACCCGGGCCCGCGGGGCGCCGACCGTCCCGGCGCCGCTTCTCCGGGACTGCCATGTCCCCGGCTGGGTTCGGCTTGCCGCGGCCCCGTTTTCGTTTACTCGTGGACTCCGAAGGTTGCGCCCGACGAACGGGACTCCCCGTCCCCCCCCATGGCCCTCTTGATCCAGAATGGCGAAATCGTCACCGCGCGTGAACGCTACGTCGCGGACATCTATTGCGCCGGCGAAACAATCACCCGCATCGCCCCCGGCCTGGCGCCGGCGCCGGACACCGAAGTGATCGACGCCCGGGGCTGCTACGTCTTCCCCGGCTTCATCGACCCGCATGTCCATCTCCACCTGCCAGCCCGGGGCATGCAGACGAAGGACGATTTCGTGTCCGGCAGCCAGGCGGCGCTCATCGGCGGCACCACCACGGTCATCGAGATGTGCAACCCCGGGCGCGGGGACGGCGCCCTCGCCAGCTTCGAGCAGTGGATGGACGCCGCCGCCGGCAAGTCCGCCTGCGATTTCTCGTTTCACATGGGCGTGGCGCAATTCGACGCCGCCACCGCGGCGCAGTTGCGCGAGATCGTCGCGCGCGGCGTCGGCTCGTTCAAAATCTTCCTCGCCTACAAGGGACTCTACGGCCTCGACGACACGGAACTCTACCGCGTACTCCGGCTAGCCCGGGAGCTCGGCGTCATTGTCGCCGCCCATTGCGAGAACGAGACGCTCATCGCCGAGCGGGCGCGGGAGCTACTTGCCGCCGGCAAGACCGACCCGGCCCAGCACCACGAAAGCCGCCCGCCCGCCGTCGAGGCCGAGGGCGTGCACCACCTGATGACCTTCGCCG
>CAZAFS010000089.1:0-10051 GCA_964484165.1 uncultured Opitutaceae bacterium
CGCCGGCGCCCTGGGTCCAGCGGCTGCCCACGCCGGCCGCGTACGTGACGACCGCGACCTCCCCGGCGCGCAGCGCCGCCTCGCCGGCCCGGCGCAGTTCGGGCGCGGTTGCGGCGGTGTCGAACAGCGCGGCGGCGGGCACGTCCTCGATCGTGGACGTCGGGGGCAGGCGGTTCATGGCGAGGCCGATGCGGCCGTTGCGCAAGTCCACGCGGATCTGCTCGTGCTGGGCGCGGTCGAAGCCGTTTTGGGCCAGCAGATCCTCCAGGCGGCCGCCCTCCGGCGTGGCGGCGGCCGAGGGCAGCATCCGGTCGAGCAGCGTCGGCAGCACGGCGCCGAACTCCGGCCGGCGGCGGGCCGCCCGGGTGAACTGCTGCAGGTCGGCGCGCTCGCGGGGGGTGAGGTGGCGGGCCTCCTGCCGCAGGCAGCGCGGCACGATCAGCTGGTAGTAACCGGCGGGCAGCAGGGCGTCGTCGTCCGCAAGCAGCGCCGCCATGGAGCCGAGCTCGTTGATCGCAAAATCGTAGACCACCGGATCCATGGCGAAGGGCAGCGCCGCCTGCAGCTCGCGCTTCGTCGCCAGCATGATCTCCTGCAGCCGCTCCTGCCCCTCGCGGTGGCGCGCGGGCGCAAAGATGAAACCCATGCCGCCGCCCGACATGCCGCCGAGCATCCAGAAACCCCAGAAATCGTCGCCCAGCGCCGCGCGCGTCCGCTCGATCAGGCGCTCGGTGTAGAGATTGCTGACCCACGGGATGATCGTCTGCAGCGGCCCGAAGAAGTTGCCGGTGAGGGAGCGGCCGAGGGCGCGGATCTCGCCGGCGGCCAGCTGGCCCAGGATCTCGTCCAGGGTGGCCACGGCCCGACGGCGCGCGGCCCACTCGGCCTCGCCGCGCAGGAGGTATTTCTCCGTCACCATCTCCAGAATGGGCCCGACGTTCTGCGCCATGCCGCCGTGCACCAGCACGAGCGATTCCTGCAGTCGGGCGCGCGCCGCCGCCGGCACGCGCTCGGGACCGAGCAGCGTGTGGCGCGGCAGCAGGCGGCCGCGGCTGAGGCCGTACTCGACGTCGCCCGGCGCGGCCGTCACGCCCTCGATGAGTTTGATGCCCGGCCAGAGGCCGCCCGAATCCTGCCAGCCGCCGCCCGAGCCGCCGAGCCATTCGCCGAGGATGGCGCGCGCGGCGACCAGGCGGCGCTCGGCCTCCTCCATCGGGCCGCTCAGGTTCCGGATCTGCCCGGTGGCGCGCATGCACGCGCCGATGAGCGCGCCGAGCAGGGTGGTGGACACGGCGAGCCGCGACCCCTTGGGGATGCGGTTGACGTTGCTGACGAGTTCGAACCCGCACCCGGGGCCGACGAGCACCCCCAGCAGGTCGGCGAGTTTCGTGCCGGAGCGTTCGATGCCGGGGGGCACCAGCCCCGCGGCGATGACCGCGGCCTTGAGCAGGCCGAGATAATCGCGACCGAAATCGAAGACCTCATCGAGTTCGCGCACCTCGGCCGAGGATTCCAGATCGACGCTGGCGAGGCGCAGCACCGGCTCGTCGATCACGCGGAAATATGCCTCGACCGGCGGGCGCGGCGCGGGATCGCGGCCGTGCACGCCGAGGTCGATGGAGACGTTGAGCACCCGCGCGCCCTCGGGAAAATCCATCCCGAGGAAGAAAATGTCGCTCCAGCCGCAGTGGGTGAGGTCCATGCGCACCGGGGTGCGCTCGCGCAGGACGGGGTGGGGCGCGTCGCCGGCGCCGCGCCGGCGCAGCTCGGGCCGCACGCGCAGCGGCTGGTCGAGCGGATGGCCGAGGCGGAACATCCAGGAATTGCCGCGGGTGGCGCGCACGGTGTGGCGGACCTGGTCGGCCAGCGTCTGGAAGCCCAGCGCGTGGTAGGCCGCGGCCAGCGCGCTGGACAGCGTGTCGTTGGCGCCCTGCGCGGCCTGGGCGTGGAGGAACGAGCTGATCGCCTCCTCGAAGCGGCGTTCGAGCATGCGGCTGAAGCCGTCGTAGGGCACGCGGCCGGTGCGCGGAAACTCGGGGCGCGCCGGCAGGTGGTAGCGGTGGATCGCCGCGAGGAAAAACAGCGCCCGCACCCGCTTGTAGAGGTTGGTCTCGCGCCGGCGGTAGGCGTCGAGTTCGGCGCACGCGGCCAGCAGCTCGGCGACCGGGCGGCCGGCGCACCAGCGTTCGATGGCGAGGTCGCGCACCGCCGGCGCCGCCGCCTCGATGATGTCGGTGACGCGCACGCTCATGGCTCAGCGGAGGCGGGTGGCGAGGAGTTCGACGAGCTGCGCCAGGACCTGGTCGCGGTCGCGACCGGCAAGGGTGAGGGCCAGCTGGGCGAACAGCAGCCCGTAGGGCGCGCCGATGTCGAATCGCCGGCCGGCGATGCTGAACGCGAGGTAGCGGCGGCGGGCGGCCAGGGCGTGCAGCGCGGGGGAGAGGCCGAAGGGTTCGCCGGGCGCGGCGGCCTGCTGTTCCTCCAGCAGCTCGAAGAGCTCGGCCGGCAGGACGTGCATGCCGAAGAAGCAGAGGTAGTGGCCCGCCCGCAAACCCGGCACCAGCAGCTGCTGCTCGGCCACGGTGGGGGTGGGCTTTTCGAGGACGGTCTCGATCTGATACAGCGGGCGGTCGCCGCCCACGAGCCGGCCGCCGACCGTGCCGTAGGCGGTGAGCAGGCTCTCGTGCGTGGGCTGCACCGCCGAGACGGGCGCATCCTCGGCCGCCGCCACGTCGATGAGCTGCCGGGCGCAGCTGGTGGCGCCGTGCGCCACGTGCAGGTGGTCGCCCACGAGGTGCAGGAACGGCTCGCCGCCCGTGAACTCGCGGCCGCAGAGCACGGCGTGGCCGTAGCCGCGCGGGTCGCGCTGGGCGATGAAACGCACCCGGTCGCGCAGGTCCCCGCAGGCGCCGCCGTAAGCGGTCTCGTCGCCGGGGCACACGATCACGCAAAACTCCTCGACCCCCGCGCCGGCGGCCTCCTCGAGCACAATCTGCAGGGCGGATTTCGACTCGCCTTGCTGGTCGATCAACATCTGGAGCGGCAGCGAGCGCTGGCGGGGGTTGGCGGCGGTGACGAGGGCCTTGCGGACTTTCATGGCGGCGGAAGGGGGGGCGCAGCGGCGGCGGCGCGTTCCCGCTCAGAACAACGCCGGCGTCGGAGGGAGACAATCCGAAAGGAGCGCGGGCCGCGCGACGGGACGGCGGTGGACCCCGCCGCGGCGGCGGGGTTGACCGCGGCCGGATTCTGTCTACTAACTCCGGCTCCCCGTCGGTTGGTACACCCGGCCCCGGGGGTTTGCGGATGCGGACGATTGCACTATCTTCCCCACCGCCCGGCCGCCGGGCCCGGACGAGCATGAAAACCAAACCCAAGCTCTATCTCCACCGCGCTGCGGATCGATCCGCGCCGCGGATCGCGCGCGCCTATGATCCGAAGTTTCGGGTCACGCCGGCCTACCGCGCGGAACTGCCCGACATGATGCACGCGGTCGATGCCATCGAGGGGGCGAGGGTGCCCATCCAGCAGGTGGGCGTCGCGAATTTCCGGCTGCCGATCAAGGTGCACACGAAGCGCGGCGAGGTGCTCACGCTCGAGTCGAGCGTGACCGGCACCGTGTCGCTCGAAGCCGAGCTCAAGGGCATCAACATGGGCCGCCTCGTGCGCTCGTTCTACGATCATCAGGACGGGATCTTCACGCTCGAATGGCTGGGCCGGATTCTCCAGGTGTATCTGCACCGCATCAAGAGCAAGGAGGCGCGGCTGAACGTGGGGTTCTCGTATCCGCTCCGGCAGCGCAGCCTCCGCAGCGGACTTGAGGGCTGGCAGTATTACCGCGTGGCGTTTGAAGGGGTGCTGACCCACACCGGACGGTACCGGCGCTTCCTCCACTTCGATTTCGTCTACTCGTCGGCCTGCCCCTGTTCGGCGGAGCTGGCCGAGCACGCGGAGGACCGGCGCGGCGTTTACTCGATTCCCCACTCGCAGCGCAGCAAGGCGCGCGTCAGCGTCGAGATCGCCGCCGGCCGGAAACTGGCCATCGAGGATCTCCACGCGCACTGCCTCCATGCGCTCAAGACCGAGACGCAGGTGATGGTCAAGCGCGAGGATGAGCAGGCCTTCGCCGAGTTGAACGGCGCCTACACCAAGTTTGTCGAGGACGCCGCGCGGCTGCTCTACCACGAACTGAGCCGCGACGCGCGCATCAAGGATTTCCAGGTGGCTTGCGCGCACCTCGAGTCGCTGCATTCGCACGACGCCGTCAGCGTCATCTGCAAGGGTGTGCAGGGCGGGTTCACGGCGGACTTCAGGGATTTCGGCCAGCTCGTGTGCTGAAGATTCCATCTCCGCGGATTGCGCGGAGATGGTCTTCCTCGATCTCGACCATCGCTGTTTCGTCCGGTAACGTCACCGGCGGCGGCTGCCCGCGTTGCGGTCCGCGCGGAGTTAAGGGCGCCGGTCGCGACATTTGCATGAAGAGCGGAGCCGGCCATCGGGATCGCGGAATTTCATCGTGCTCACGATGAACGGATTGGCCGGGGGCAGACGCGGCTGGCATGAGACCGGCAGCATGGGGCGGCGACAAATTTCAGTCACCGATCATGACCTGGCGCAACGCATGTGGATTTTTTGTGATGGGCTTGGGCATGCTCTGGCTGCCAGTGCTGGCACCGGGGCTGGTGGCCGCGCACACGGCGTTGGGGGCGGGCACGCGGGAGCCGTGGCTCCTGTTCATGGGTTCGGTCAACGCCTCGCTGGGCGCGGGGGTGCTCGGCTGGCACGCCATGAAGGAGGCGTGGCGCATCCCGGCGTGGCTGCAACCGCTGCCGCAACCGGAGCCGTTGCCGCTGCCGCGGCCCCAACCCGTGCGCGCCGCCGCCTGATGCAAGCTTCAGGTTCCTTCGCGCGGAATGGGTGGTTGGGCGGAACCCGCGCGGGAACCTTGAAATTGCGCCGCCGCCGGTGCACAAAGATGACGCATGCTGCCTGGACGCCAGACGATCCTGGTCGTCGAAGACGAGCCGCCGATTGCGGAGGCCCTGGTCTACGCCCTCCAGACGGAAGGGTTTGCGCCTCTGTGGAAGACCACCGGGCGCGACGCGTTGGCGGCGCTGGCCGACCAGCCGGTCGCTCTGGTCGTCCTCGACGTAGGCCTGCCCGATACAAACGGCTTCGACCTGTGCCGGGAGATCCGGTGCCGCCACAGCGTGCCGGTGATTTTCCTTACCGCGCGCAGCAGCGAGGTGGACCGGATCGTGGGCTTGGAGATCGGCGGTGACGATTATCTCGCCAAGCCGTTCAGTCCGCGCGAACTCACGGCGCGCGTCCGCGCGGTGTTGCGCCGCACGAGCGGACGGAGCGGTCGGGCGCCAACCGCCGCGGAGTCGGGACCGTGGCGGCATGACGAGACACGCTGCCGGATCAGCTACCGGAATCGGGCGCTTGACCTTACGCGTAACGAATACCGGCTGCTCGGCGCGCTCCTCGCGCAGCCCGGGCGGGTTTTCAGCCGCGACCAATTGATGACGGCGGCGTGGGCTGATCCGGGTGCCGCGCTGGATCGCACGGTCGATGCCCATGTCAAGTCACTGCGCGCCAAGTTGCGCGCGGTCGCGCCGGAGGCCGATCCCATCGTTACCCACCGCGGGCTGGGCTACTCGCTGCGGGAGGAGCCGTGAGCCTGCGCCTGCGTCTGCTCGCCCTCCTGCTGGCGATCTATTGCGCCGGCGGCTATTTCTTGACGCGTTGGGCGTTGAACCAAGTGCGCCCCCGCTATCTTGAGTCGATGGAGGAGACGCTGGTGGACACGTCGGTGCTGCTGGCCTCGGCGCTGGAGGCGCAACTGGCCGGCGACCAGCCCGACACAGCGAGCCTGGAGCGGGCCTTCACGGAGGTGCGGCAGCACGCGTTCCACGCCCGCATCTTTTCATTCGACAAGGCGACGGTCGACATGCGCGTTTACGTGACCGATGCCGCCGGCATTGTCCGGTTCGATTCCAGCGGGCGCGATGTCGGGCGCGACTATTCCAAATGGAATGACGTCAGGCGCACCCTGCGGGGCGAATACGGCGCGCGCTCGACCCGCGACCGCGTGGGCGACGACGAGACGCAGGTGATCTACGTGGCCGCCCCGGTCCGCTGCGACGGGCGGATCGTCGGGGTCCTTTCCGTCGGCAAGCCCACGCGCGGCATCAACCAGCTGGTGGCCGCGGCAAAGCAGAAGTTGCTGTTCGGCGCAGCGCTCGGCGGGGTGGGGATGCTCCTGGTTTTGCTGGCGGTGGCATCATGGGTAATCGCGCCGCTGGAACGGCTGACCGCCTACGCCCGGGCGGTGCGCGATGGCCGGCCGGCGCCGTTGCCGCCGTTACCTGGTCGCACGCTGCGCGAGCTGGGCACGGCATTCGAAGAGATGCGCGACGCGTTGGAAGGGCGGCAGCACGTGGCGCGGTATACGCAGGCGATGGCGCACGAAGTGAAAGCGCCGCTCGCGGCCATTCGCGGGGCCGCCGAACTGCTCGGCGAGGACATGCCGCCCGACCAGCGCCACAAGTTTCTCGGGAACATCCGGGGTGAAGCGGCTCGCATCCAACAGATCATCGAGCGGCTGCTGGAATTGTCCTCACTGGAGGCGCGCAAGGCGCTGCGGCAGACGGAACGGCTGGAGGCGGCGGCCCTGCTGGGCGAGGCCGCGGCCGCGCTCCGGCCGGCGTTCGAGGCAGCGCGCGTGGCGTTAACCATCGAAGGCGGCGCCGGCGTCTGGCTGCGGGGTGAACGCGTGCTGCTGCGCGAGGCGCTGGTCAATCTGCTGCAGAATGCCTGCGACTTCACGCCGGCGGGCGGGACGGTGGCCCTGCGGGTGGAGCGCATCGGCGATCGGATCGAATTCGTGGTCGCGGATACCGGCCCCGGCGTGCCCGACTACGCGCTGCCGCGGGTGTTCGAGCGCTTCTATTCCCTGCCGCGGCCCAGCTCCGGGCGCAAAAGCACGGGATTGGGTTTGAGCCTTGTGCGCGAGATTGCCCACCTGCATGGCGGTGGGGCCGATCTGGCCAACCGGCCTGAAGGCGGGGCGCGCGCAAGTATCTGGGTGCCCGTGGCCAGCGGCTGAGGTTGGGGCGAGACACTCGGTTTTCCGCCGCAAGCTTGCGGGCGGAACTCGGCGTCGAGCGGCTTTGCGGGGCAGTTTTCGGCGAGATTTCATCGGGACTTCACACGGGCTTCACCCGCCCCCCGCAGAGTCGGGGGCATGAACTCAGCCCTACCGCCGGTCATTTCGACCCCAGCCAGCCACCGTTTTGCGTTGTTCCTCAAGATCGCAGGCATCGGCCTGATGATCCTCCTGCTGCACATTCCGCTGTTCCTGACGCACGGAGTTCTGATCGAGCGTCAGGGATTGCAGCGGCAGACGGTGGCGGAGATTTCCGGGATCTGGGGCGGGCAGCAAGTCGTCACCGGTCCGGTGCTGGCCGTGCCTTATGCCTACAAAACCCAGGTGATTCGCTCGAAGGTGGTGGCCGGAAAAGCGGTCCAGGTGGAGGAGACAGATCTGGCGGCTGCCACGGCATATTTTCTGCCCGAGGCGTTGAAGGTCGACGGCTCCGTAGCGCCCGAGGTGCGGCACCGCGGAATCTACAATGCCGTGGTCTATGGCACGACGTTGCGGCTGGCCGGCAATTTTCAGCCCGACTTTGCGGCGGCCGGCATCGAAGCCGAGCGCATCGACTGGTCAAAGGCGCGCGTCCTGTTCGGCGTCTCCGATCTGCGTGGCGTGCGTTCGGTGTCGCCTATTCAGCTTGCTGGCGCCAAGCCGTCGCCATTCGAGTCGGCGGACGGCACCGCTGGCGAATTTCTGCCGCTCGTCGCCAAGACGGAGGGGGTGGTGGCGGATGTCCCGCTGGAATTCGCGTTCGAGGCGGCCTTGCAAGGCAGCGAGCGACTCCAATTCGTTCCGGTCGGCAAGATCACGGGGGTCGCACTCGAATCGGCGTGGCCCGATCCCTCGTTTGGCGGTGCCTACCTCCCGGTGAACCGCCGGGTCGCCGCCGGCGGATTCAAGGCCGATTGGGAAATCTCCCACTTCAGCCGCGGCTTTCCGCAGAGCTGGACGAGCCGGCTGACCAGTCATCAGGAGATGACACAAAAGATCGGCGCGGCGGGTTTTGGTGTGACGTTTGCCCAGCCGGTGGACGGCTACCGGCTTGTCGATCGGGCGGAGAAATATGGCGTACTGTTCTTCGTCCTGGTGTTTGCCGTGTTCTTTCTTTTCGAGGTGACGGCGGCGCTGCGCATCCATCCGCTGCAATACGCGCTGGTGGGTGCGGCCCTGTGCCTGTTCTTCCTCGGGTTCCTCGCCCTCTCGGAATTCATGGCCCCGGGCGCGGCCTACGGCGGTGCGGCCGCGGCGTGCACCGCGCTCGTCTCCACCTATGCCGCGAGCTTCCTCCACACCGGCCGGCGCACCCTGGTCATTCTGGGCGGACTGTCCGTCACCTACGGCTACCTCTATTTCGTGCTGCAATCGCAGGACTACGCGCTCCTTGCGGGCACGGTGGCGCTGTTCGCCACGCTGGCGCTCGTCATGTTCTGCACGCGGCGCCTCAACTGGTATGCCCTCGATCTGCCCGGCACGGCCGCGAACCCGAACCGCTAGGCCTCCCGCCGGCTGGCTGCCGGCACGTGCTGGTCAAGGCGGGGCGCCCGCCGGGGACCGGTCGGGCGCCAGGTTGCTCCACGCGCTCCGGGTCAGGCGATAAAGCACATGCCGGGTCAAACGGTGGCCGGGCGGCAGCCGGGGATGGTCGAACTCGCCTTCGCGACTCATCCCGAGCCGGCGCATCACGGCCTCCGATTTGTGGTTGGTCACCGCCGTGAACGACACCACGGAGTCGAGTCCGAGCCGGTCAAAGGCGAAGGCGAGCGCGGCCCGCGCGCCTTCGGCGGCATAACCAAGGCCCCAGAAAGCCCGGGCCAACCGCCAGCCCACCTCGACGCACGGCGTGAACGGGGCCTGAAACGCGGGGGAACTCAGTCCGACGAATCCGATGAACGTCCTGGCCGCGCGCAACTCCGTCGCCCACAGGCCCCAGCCGTGTTCCGCGATCCGGGCGCGGCACCTCTCAGCCAGGGCGTCGCTCGCGGCTTGGTCCAGCAGGGCGGGAAAACGCTCCATCACCGCCGGATCCCGGTTGAGCGCGGCGAACGGCGCGAGGTCCGTTTCCCGCCATTGGCGCAGGCGCAGCCGGGGCGTGAGGAGTTCTGGAGGCGGACCATCCATCCGGGGCGGGGCGCCAGAAGGGGGGGCGGACGCTGCGGTCGGTCAGAGCAGCGTGCCCTGGTCGGCGCCGCGGGCGGTGAAGCCGACCGCCTGGTAGCCCTTGGCCGTGAGCATGCGGCCCTGGGGCGTGCGCTGGAGGTAGCCTTCCATGATCAGGAACGGTTCGTGCACCTCTTCGAGCGTGTCGGCCTCCTCGCCGACGGCCACGGCGATGGTGTTCATGCCGACGGGGCCGCCGCCATAATGCTCGGCCATCACGCGCAGGATGCGCTTGTCCATCTCGTCGAGACCGTGCGTGTCGATCTCGAGCAGGGCGAGCGCGGCGGTGGCCACGGGCTGGGTGATGCGGCCCGCGGCCTTCTCCTGGGCGTAATCGCGGATGAAGTAGATGAGATTGTTGGCGACGCGCGGCGTGCCGCGGGCGCGGGTGGCGATTTCGCGGGCGCCGTCATCGTCGATCCCGACCTGCAGGAGGCGGCACGAGCGGTGCACGATGCCGGTGAGGGTGGCGGCGTCGTAATAATCGAGGCGGGTCTGGAGGGTGAACCGCGAGCGCAGCGGTGCGGTGAGGAGGCCGGCGCGCGTGGTGGCGCCGACCAGCGTGAACCGCGGCAGGCTCAGGCGCACGCTGCGCGCGTTCGGGCCCTGGTCGATCATGATGTCGAGCCGGAAATCCTCCATGGCGGAATAGAGATACTCCTCGACTGACTTCGGGATGCGGTGGATCTCGTCGATGAACAGCAGGTCGCCCTCCTCGAGGTTGGTCAGCAGGCCGGC
>CAZAFS010000090.1:0-10035 GCA_964484165.1 uncultured Opitutaceae bacterium
CTCTGCTCGGCCGCAAGCAGAAGCGGCGCGCAAGCTGATCGATTCATCGACTCGATCCGCCAGCTCATCGAGAACATTCATTCTCTGTTAGTTGCTCCGGCGAACGCTCAGCGTTCGCCGGAGTTTCTGTTTTGGGCATCAACGGAACTCCAGCAGTCTGCTGAACGCGGCCCCGGTTCCCTCCGCAGGCTTGCCTCGCTGCGGCAGCGGGCTGAGTCTTGGCCCATTCCATCCGTGAATCTTGCTGTGCCTTATGCGCTTCGTGTGGCAATTCCACTGCTTTGCGCTGTGCGACGATCCTGAGCAGAGCAGGGCGACACAAGGGCACTGAGACAAAACCGGAGGGCACAGAGAGATGAACCCTGATCATACGGACACGCGTTTACCTGCGGGGTGAGCGATCAGCAGGTGAGATGCCTAATTCCAACCGCCGCCCTGTGAGTTCCTACAGCCACTCTGTGTTCTCGTGACCTGATTCAACCGCGCCTTTCAGAATGAATGTTGCCGCGATATTGGCTTATACGAGCGCCGGCTGCGGTGGAGCGCTGGCGCTGGCCGCCGCCTTGCGGGCGCGCCGCCTTGGCGTCCGTTGGGTATTCGCCGCAGGCATGGCTGTGCTGGCGGCTGAAAACGTGTTTACTGGCCTGACTGCCATGGCCGGCTTTCCCGAAGAGGCCGAAATCCATTACTGGCAGATGTGGAGGCTCATCGCGATGTCGTTGCTTCCCGGGACCTGGCTGCTCTTCAGCCTGAGCTATGCCCGCGGAAACGCCCGGGACTTCCTGGTCAAATGGCGGTATCTCACCGCAGGCGCATTCCTTTTGCCCGTAGGGCTCGCTATCTGGTTTCGTGATCAACTGGTAGCGGTGGTGCAGCAATCATTGTCTGGCCACTGGGTGCTTCGCTTCGGATGGCCCGGCCTCATTTTATACCTACTCCTGCTGATTAGTTCGGTGGGGGTGGTGATGAACTTGGAGCGCACGTTTCGGGCGTCGGTCGGCACGATGCGCTGGCGCATCAAATTCATGCTACTGGGCGTCGGTGTGTTGTTCGTGGTTCGAATCTACACCAGCAGTCAGATTCTTCTGTTTCGCGGAGCCGATCTTTCCCTCGAAGGCCTCAACTCCGGCGCGCTGCTGGTGGCCGCGCTGCTCATTTTGCGCTCGTTTTTCCGCGCCGGGCATTTTGACCTCGAGGTTTATCCGTCCCAATCTGTCCTCCAGGGCTCGCTCACCATTCTGCTGGCCGGAGTCTATCTGCTCATCGTCGGCGTGTTCGCCAAAGTGGTCACGTATCTGGGCGGCGATGCCACCTTCGCGGTCAAGGCGTTCGTGGTGCTGGTCGCCCTGGTGGTGCTCGCGGTCCTACTGCAATCCGACCGCGTGCGCCTGCATCTGCGACGCTTCGTCAGCCGGCAATTTCAGCGACCGATCTACGACTATCGCACGGTGTGGCGAAAGTTCACCGAAGCCACGGCCTCGCGCGTGGAGCAGACCGATTTGTGCCGGGCGATGGTCCGGCTGACCGCCGACATGTTTCAGGCCCTGTCCGTCACCCTCTGGCTGATGGACGATCGGAGAGAACGCCTGACTCTCGCGGCCTCGACTTCCCTGTCCGAGGCCCGGGACCGCGAACTCGGACCGCAGAAAGCGGAGACGAGCGAGGTGATCGACTATTTCCGCCGCCATCCCGAGCCGGTCGACATTGAGTCGAGCAAGGAGCCCTGGGCCGCGGCATTGCGCCGGTGGCAGCCAAGTGAGTTCCCCCATGGAGGACACCGCGTCTGCCTGCCGCTGATCGATCGCGGCGAGATGCTCGGTCTGGTCACCTTGGGTGACCGAGTGAGCGGAGTGCCCTTTTCGCTGCAGGATTTCGACCTGCTCAAATGTATCGGCGACCAAGCGTCCGCCAGCCTGCTCAACGTGCAGCTCGCCCAAAAGCTCCTGCAGGCCAGGGAACTCGAAGCCTTTCAGACCATGGCGGCGTTCTTCGTCCATGACCTGAAGAATGCGGTAACGACTCTCAGCCTGATGCTGCAGAATCTGCCGGTGCATTTTGATGATCCCGCCTTCCGGGAGGATGCGTTGCGGGGAATCTCCAAGACGGTGAACCACATCAACCGCCTGATCGGGCGGTTGAGCCTTCTCCGTCACGAACTGAAGATCCAGCCCGTTGAATCGGATCTCAATGAACTGATCGCCAAGACCGTTGCCGGTCTGGAGAAGGGGCCCGACCTCATGTTCATCAAAGATTTCTCTCCTCTGCCGAAGCTGCTGCTGGACCAGGAGCAGATCGTCAAGGTCGTCACCAATCTCGTGCTGAATGCAACCGAAGCGGTGGCTGGGGCCGGCCAGGTGCGCATTGCGACGAGTGAGCGCAACGGTTGGGCCCTCCTCGCCGTCACGGACAATGGCTGCGGCATGAGTGCCGAGTTTCTCAACCATGCGCTGTTTCGTCCCTTCCAGACCACGAAGGAAAACGGGCTCGGCATTGGGATGTTTCAAAGCAAGATGATCGTGGAGGCTCACGGCGGCAGGATCGCAGTGGAGAGCGAACCGGGCAAGGGCACGACTTTTCAAGTGTTCCTGCCGGCCCCCAGCCGACTCAAATGAAACCCAAATTGCTGATCGTCGACGACGACGAGGGGATTCGCACGCAGCTGCGGTGGGCGCTCGCCCCGGACTACGAGATCCAGCTGGCCGTGGATCGCACCACGGCGACCGAACTGTTCCGCACCTTCCGCCCTCCGGTGGTGCTCCTGGACCTCGGCCTGCCCCCGCACCCCGGCACGCCGGACGAGGGGCTGGCCACCTTGTCCGAACTGCTTGCCACGGACAGCTTGGCCAAGGTTGTCATCGTCACCGGACAGGGGGAAAAGGACGCCGCGCTCCGGGCCATTGGCGCCGGAGCCTACGATTTTCTCGGCAAGCCAGTGGAAATGGACGAGCTGAAGCTGCTCTTGAAGCGGTGCTTCCATGTCGCCCACCTGGAGCGGGAGTACCGGGAAATGCAGCAGCGGTTCCGGGAGGATTCCTTCGAGGGAATGCTGGGCACCAGCTCCCGCATGCAGACCATTTTTGATACGATCCGCAAGGTGGCCACCACCGACGCTCCTGTGCTCCTGCTGGGGGAAAGCGGCACCGGCAAGGAAATCGTGGCGCAAGCCATCCACCAAAGAAGCGTGCGGAAGGACGGTCCCTTTGTCGCCATCAACTGCAGTGCGATTCCGGAAACGCTTCTGGAGAGCGAGCTTTTCGGGCATGAAAAAGGCGCCTTCACGGGCGCTCACGTGCAGCGAAAGGGACGCATTGAGAATTCCAACGGAGGAACGCTCTTCCTGGACGAAATCGGAGAGATCCCTCTGTCGCTTCAGGTGAAGCTGCTGCGATTCCTGCAGGAACAACGCATCGAACGCGTGGGCGGCCGGCAGGAAATCCAAGTGGACACGCGCGTGATCGCCGCCACCAACGCCGATCTCAAGAAGGGTCTGACCGATGGCACCTTTCGCGAGGATTTGTACTATCGGCTGGCGGTCGTGCAGATTGTCCTGCCGCCGCTGCGCGACCGCGAGGACGACATCCTTCTGCTCGCGCAGGCCTTTCTGCAGCGGTTTGCCGCCCAGAATGGAAAGGTGGGCCTTGCTTTCGGGCCGGACGCGCTGCGCGCCCTGCGCCAGCATGCATGGCCTGGGAACGTGCGTGAACTGCAGAACCGGGTGAATCGCGCGGTGATCATGAGCGAGAAGAAGCGCCTGACCGTTCAAGATCTCGAGCTGGCGCAAACGATGGGGACGCCGCGTGGCGCCTCGCTCAAAGAAGCGCGGGACGCCTTGGATCGGGAGATGCTCCAGCAGGCCCTCCGCAAGCATTCGGGCAAAATCACGGCGGCCGCGATCGAACTCGGGATCAGTCGTCCCACCTTTTACGAGCTGATGGAAAAGCTCGGCGTCCAGAAGCCCGAGCACGAATAGCGCCACCCTTGGCGGCGCGGCGATTCAAGCTTCGAAAAGGAAAAGGGAACGCCAAAATCGTTGGGGAGCCGCCTGCCGCGAGCCAAGTCGAGCAGCTTCGGGCGGCGGCCCACGCTTCCTCACCGAAACGCAGTTGCCAGGCATTCCTCGTCGAATGACGTGACTGGCCGAGTCTGTTTCTTCCTTCCTCGGTTGTCAGTTTTCCGGTGCGCACGGCAAACCCACCCCGGAAGCAAGCTAGAACCAGGAGAACTTCTCCGGCACATAGACGATATCCGACGGCTCCAGATAGAACTGCTCGGTCTGCTTCCCCTCGAGCACAAGCTGCAGGTTCAGAGTGTAATTCTTGGTCTGGCCGCCCTTATTCCGAATCACGACGACCGCCTTCATGTTGGCTTTGGCGCTGTCAAACCCGCCCGCCTCCATGACGGCTTCGAGCGCGGTAATCGGCCGATCGGATATGATTTTCCCGGGATGAATCACGGCGCCGGTCACGAAAACCCCAAAGGACGAGGAGACCACCGTCACTGTGACCTCCTTGGTCACGAGTTGCGAAGCATAGAGCTGGACAAGCTGCTTCTCCAATTCGGTCGGCGTCAGGTCCGCAGCCTTCACTTCCCCGACCAGGGAAAGGGTGATTCTGCCATCCCGCCTGACCTGCTGCGTGGTGTCCAAATTCGGGGCCCCGCGGAAGGAGATTTTCAAGACATCACCTTCCCGCAAGGTCTGCGCTTCAGGCTCCTGGCCGGCCCCAGCCTGACTGCGAGTCTGTGGCAACGGCGCGGTGGGTTCAGGCGTCTGACAGCCGGTGACGGCGGCTAGGAATCCACACCCGACGGCGGCCAAGACCATCCATTGTGTCCGACGACCAAAGCCACGCCGGCCTCTCGATGGTTCTGCGTAAGGGACTGCGGCATTTGAAGTTGTTGTCATTTGATTGGTTGCTCGGACGCTTCTTCGTGCGTTGATTGATGCTGCTCCTATTGTGTTCTCCACCCTGCGAAACTCGCGCTGCCTTGCAGCGCCGTCATCACAAACCCACGTCCGAGGTCGCGGCGGATTTGGTGGATGGCTTTCGAAACCTGCGAATCAGTGTGAGCAGGAAGAGTGCGCCACAAAACCACATGCTGAACGCACCCCCTGAGCTGCTAGCACCTCCGCTGCTACTCCCATTATTGCTGCCGCCAATGTTCGCCGGTGTGCTCGTCGGTGCGGTACTGACGGTGAGTGTTGCCTGGTCGCTGGTGACGAAGCCCACGAGATTGGAAACCACGACAGTATAATTTCCCGCATTGCCAGACTGGGCGCTCAATATGCTGTATGTACTGTTAGTTGCGCCGGTGATAGCCGTGCCGTTTAAGTACCATTGATAGGTTACACCTGGGCGTCCCGTGGCCGTGACGGAGAATTGGGCGCTGCTGCCCGCGGCCACGGTCTGGCTTTGGGGCTGCGTTTGGATGGCGGGCATGCTCGGCAGCAACCCGACGCGTATGGTGTGGTTATTGGTATCGGCCACATAAATGTTATCATTGCTGTCCACCGTGATACCCGTGGGATTGTAGAATCGGACCTCGGATCCCAGTCCATCGGTGCTTCCGCTGGTTCCCGCCAACCCTGCCAGTGTGCTCACGACGCCGGTCAAGGGAATGATCATGCGGATTGTGTTATTGTCAGTGTCCGCGACATAAACATTTTGTGACAAGTCCACGGCCACAGCCGAGGGCGAGCTGAAGCGGGCGGCGGCGCCGGTGCCGTCGGCCGAACCGCTGCTAAGGGCCTGACCGGCCAGTGTGCTCACCAAGCCGGACGGCAGGATCTCGCGTATGGTGTGATTATCGGAGTCGGCAACAAAGAGATTGCCGTTGTTGTCAACCGCCACATCGGTAGGAAAGTTGAACCTCGCCAAAGCGCCCATGCCATCGGTGCTGCCGGAAATGCCGGCCAGGCCGGCCACGGTAGTTACCAGCCCGGTTGCGAGGTTAATCTTCCGGATGGTCTGGTTATTGGTGTCGGCAATGTAGAGGTCGGATTCCGTGCCCGTTGCATTGCTGACTTTGAAGAATGCCAGGCCTTGCGGTCCTTGGAAGCGGGCCGCGTTGGCGGTTCCATCGGTGCTGCCGCCCTGTCCCGCCGAACCGGCGATGGTGCTGACGGCGTTCAATGAGGCGATCTTGCGCAACGTATGGTTCAAGGTGTCCGCGACAAAGACGTTACCCACGTTGTCGATGGCCACCCCCACGTTATCAATGGCGACCCCGGAGGGTTTGCTGAAACGGGCGGCGCCGCCAACGCCGTCGGTGCTGCCAGGAGTGGCACCCAGGCCGGCGATAGTGGTCACTTGTCCGGTGGCGGCGACAATCTTGCGGATCGTGTTGTTGTCGGTATCAGCAACGTAAATATTCCCAGCATTGTCTGCCGCGATGCCGGTGGGGTAATAGAAACGGGCGCTGCTGCCGATGCCGTCGATGCTGCCTTTGCTCAAGGGATAACCTGCCAGCGTTGTCACGGTCAATGGCAGCGTGATGATGATGGTCCCCTTGCCCGTCTGGGTAAGGGTATTGGTCTGTCCGCCGATCATGATGGTTGCGTTCCGGCTGCCGGCCGAAGTGTTGGCCGCCACAGTCACGGTTACGGTGCCATTATTGTTGCCGCCGGTCGGCGAAACGGTTGCCCAGGCCTGGTTTGAGCTGGCCGTCCAGCTGGTGTTCGAGGTGACGGTGATGGCATAGATCGTTGCCGTTGCGGACACCGTTGTCGTTGCCGGGTTGATCATGGTTGCTGGCGCGGCCCCAAACGTGATCGTGAAGTTGGCGGTGGTCACAGACTGGCTATAGTTTGAATCAGCCGCTTGGTAGACGTTGATGATGACGTTGCCCGCGCTGCTGGCGGTAACCGCGCCGGTGGAGGGATTAATGGCGGCGTTGGCAGCCGAGCCGCCCGCGCAGCTCCAAACGAGGGCCCCCGTGCCGGAACCGCCCGTCGCTGTGGCTGTGTAAGGAGTGTCCAAGATGCCGGTGGGAGGGGAAGTGATGGTAATGGCGTTCTGCGAGGCTTTCCCGAACGTGACCGTGAAGTTGGCGGTGGTCGCGGACGGGAGGTAATTAGCGTCGCTGGCCCGGTTAGCATTGATGACCACGGTGCCTGGGCTGTTGACCGTGACGGTACCCGTGGAGGAATTGATCGCGGCCCCGGCGGCGGTGCTGCCCGGGCCAAGGGTCCAGGCAAGGGAACCCGTGCCGGCGCCGCCTGTTGCCGTGGCGGTATAGGCGGCGCCGTACGTGCCTGTGGCGGCAGAAGTGATGGTCACAGCGCTTTGAGGGGCTTGGATTGGGGTCGCTGCGCTGGTGGCCGCGCTGACGGTGTTGGAATTGCCGCTGGTTCCATCGCTGTTGTAGGCCCGCACCTGGTAGTAGTAGGTCGTGCCGGCATTCAGCCCGGTCACGCTCGTGCTGGTCGCACTGCCCACGTCCAGGTCGTAGTAGGCACTCAGGAAGCTGCCGAACGAACTGCTGGTGGAGACGTCAATATGGTAGTGGGTGGCATTGCCCACACTGCTCCAATTGGCCGTGAACCCATTACTCGTTATCGTCGTCGCCGCACTCGCCGCCGGCGCAGCCGGCGGCGATGGTGGTGGTGCTGAAGTGTAGCTCACGGTCACCGACAAGACTGCGGACATATTACCTGCGGCATCCTCGCTGTAGGCCTGGATGGTGTTTGTGCCGCCCGCTAGCGTCACCGGCAGGCTCCATGCGGTCGTACCGGTCGCCGTTTGCCAGGCCCCGCCGTTCAACTGCACCTGAACCGAGGTCACTCCGACAGTGTCACTGGCGGTGCCGCTCACCGTTAGGGCGGCACCGGCAAAGGACTGGCCGTTTTGTGGGGCACTAATTGAGATTGTTGGTGGCGTTGTATCGGTTGCTGGCGCGGACCCAAAGGTGACCGTGAAGTTGGCGGTGCTCGCGGACGGGAGGTAATTCGCGTCGCTGGCCCGGTAGGCATTGAAGACCACGGTGCCTGGGCTGTTGACCGTGACGGTACCCGTGGAGGAATTGATCGCGGCCCCGGCGGCGGTGCTGCCCGGGCCAAGGGTCCAGGCAAGGGAACCCGTGCCGGCGCCGCCTGTTGCCGTGGCGGTATAGGCGGCGCCGTACGTGCCTGTGGCGGCAGAAGTGATGGTCACAGCGCTTTGAGGGGCTTGGATTGGGGTCGCTGCGCTGGTGGCCGCGCTGACGGTGTTGGAATTGCCGCTGGTTCCATCGCTGTTGTAGGCCCGCACCTGGTAGTAGTAGGTCGTGCCGGCATTCAGCCCGGTCACGCTCGTGCTGGTCGCACTGCCCACGTCCAGGTCGTAGTAGGCACTCAGGAAGCTGCCGAACGAACTGCTGGTGGAGACGTCAATATGGTAGTGGGTGGCATTGCCCACACTGCTCCAATTGGCCGTGAACCCATTACTCGTTATCGTCGTCGCCGCACTCGCCGCCGGCGCAGCCGGCGGCGATGGTGGTGGTGCTGAAGTGTAGCTCACGGTCACCGACAAGACTGCGGACATATTACCTGCGGCATCCTCGCTGTAGGCCTGGATGGTGTTTGTGCCGCCCGCTAGCGTCACCGGCAGGCTCCATGCGGTCGTACCGGTCGCCGTTTGCCAGGCCCCGCCGTTCAACTGCACCTGAACCGAGGTCACTCCGACAGTGTCACTGGCGGTGCCGCTCACCGTTAGGGCGGCACCGGCAAAGGACTGGCCGTTTTGTGGGGCACTAATTGAGATTGTTGGTGGCGTTGTATCGGTTGCTGGCGCCGTGGTGACTGTTAGCGTGACGCTATTGGAGGTAGCTGATCCGGCCGTGTTGCCGGCCACGAGCGTGTACGTACCCGCGTCGCTCAGCCCGGTACCGGTGATCGTGTATAAGGTGCTCGTGGCCGCCGAAATGTTTGTCCCGTTCTTCTGCCACTGGTAGGTCGGCGCGGGTGAGCCGCTTGCCACCGCCGTGAAGGTGACAGTGGAGCCCGCCGTGACCGTCTGGCTTGTGGGCTGCGTTGTGAAGGTTGGTGCGCTCGCGCCGGCAGTGACGGTGAGGCTGGTGTTGTCGGAGGTGGTGGATCCGACAGAATTGGTGACGACCACGCAGTAGGTGGCCGCGTCCGTAAGCTGTGCGCTACTGATTACGTAGGTCGCCGCCGTGGCGCCGGTGATGGTTGCAGCATTCTTGCACCATTGGTAGGTGAACGGTGTCGTGCCGTCGGCAATGACGGAGAAATTCACGGTCTGACCCACGGTCGCAGTTCCCGTGGCCGTGGCGGCCCGGACGACGAGCGCAGCGCCCATGAGCGTCAGGGCGGCGATCGATAGGCGAAGGGTCGTGGTCGGCATGGTTGGGGGGGGATCAACGGCGCACGTCCAATTCGGCGCTTCGTTCTATTTGACCTGGATCGAAATCTGCAGGCTGCTGGGCGGCGCAAGGACCGTGAGGACAAAGTCGTTGCTTGCGGCGGTGCCGGTGCTGTTGGTCACCAGACAGCGGAATTGGCTGTTACTCATGCTGGCGGGCGGGCTGATGACCTGCAGCGCGGAGGTGGTGGCACCGGAATAGGTGGTGCCGTTGGCGAGGCTGGTCCAGGTTGTGCCGCCATCCACGGATCGCTGCCATTGATAAGTGGGCGGAGGATTGCCGCTGCCTGTGATCGTAAAGGTGGCGTTTTGGCCGACGTTCACCGTCTGGTTCGTCGGCTGCGTGGTTATGGTCGGCCCTGTGTTGACTGTCAGCGCGGCACCGCTACTCGTGGCGGAGCCTGCCGTGTTGCCGGCCACGAGCGTGTACGTACCCGCGTCGCTCAGCCCGGTACTGGTGATCGTGTATGAGGTGCTCGTGGCCCCCGAAATGTTCGTCCCGTTCTTCTGCCACTGGTAGGTCGGGGTGGGTGAGCCGCTGGCCACCGCCGTGAAGGTGACTGTGGATCCCGCCGTGACCGTCTGGTTTGTGGGCTGCGTCGTGAAGGTTGGTGCGCTCGTGGCGGCAGTGACGGTGAGGCTGGCGTTGTCGTAGGTGGTGGATCCGACAGAATTG
>CAZAFS010000091.1:0-9915 GCA_964484165.1 uncultured Opitutaceae bacterium
TCGTCGCCAAGAACGCCTACAGCCAGGTGCTGGACAGCCTCAACAAGACGACCACTTCAAAAGGCCTCGATTATCACGTTCCGGTCAGCCTCATCGACCGGGCGGTGCCCAACTTCAATCCCTACGCGCCCAATAAGGCCCGCATCGCCCGCACCTGTTTCATGGCCGGCCTGGCGGTGTTCTTTGGGGTCGCCTTCGGCCTCAGCATGGTGGACGACCGGGTCAAAAGCGCGTGGGACATCGAGTCCTTCATCGGCGTCAACCTGCTCGGCATCATTCCCGATCTTTCAAACGTGAAGGAGTAGGAAAAACATCTTCTGACCATCACGTCCAAGGCGACCCCCGGCGTCGAGGCGTTCCTGAGCGTTTACAGCGCGGTCAAGATCCAGTCGAAGGTCGACTACCCCAAAATCCTCCTCATCACGAGCACCATCCCCGGCGAAGGCAAGACCCTCATCTCCTGCAATCTGGCCGGCTCCTTTGCGCGCCACGGGCGCTCCACCCTGCTCATCGATTGCGACATGCGCCGGCCCATGCTGCACCGGCTTTTCAAGCTGGAGAACGATGCCGGCATCCTGACTTGGGCCGCCGACGGCGCGAAATTGGACGGCGATCTCCTGACCAATCCCCTCCTCGGCATCACCAAGGTCGCCGAGAACCTCTTTCTGTTGCGCTCCGGCGGCCGGTCGAAGAGCCCGACGGAGTTTCTGGAGAATCCGCTGTTCGGCCAGTTCATCGAACAGCTGCGACGACGCTTCGATCTCCTCGTGATCGACTCGCCGCCCGTCGGCGCCGTGTCCGATTGCCTGCTTATCGCCGACCACGCCGACGAGATGATCTACGTCTGCCGGTTCAATCGCGCCTACCGCAAGCACATCCGGCAGTTTGTCACGATGCTGCGGGAGGGGAACCATGAGCTGCTGGGGATCGTGCTCAACGGCCTGTCGCCGCGACGCATCGAGTACTACACGAACTACCGCTACTACCGCAGCTACAAGAAATATTACGGCTCGCAGACCTAGCGGGCCGGGCGCGGCGGCCGGCGGGGTGCGGGCGGCCGGTCCGCGGCGGCGGCGCCATCCGGGCCGCTCCGGGTTCCCGCGTTTTCCGGCTTCATTCCCGCCGCCCCGTCCGGCATCCTGTCCCCGTGCCCTCCTCCTTCCTCCCGGTCCCCTTTGACCCGCAGCGGCCCGTCGCGCTCATCGCCGGCCAGGGGCTTTATCCCGTGCTGGTGGCGCAGGCCATCCGCCGCGCGGGCGTGCCGCTCAAGCTGATCGCCTTCGACGAGGAAACGCGCCCCGATCTGGTCGCAAGTTTCGCGGAAGCGGATCGGCGCACAATCCTCGTGGGCCAGCTCGGCCGGATGCTGCGGGCTCTCGCGCAATTCGGCGCCGGCTACGCCTACATGGCCGGGCAGATCGCCCCGCGCCGGCTGTTCCGGGGCCTGCACCCCGACCTCCAGGCCGGCCGGATTCTCCTGGCGCTCAAACGCCGCAACGCCGAGACCATCTTCGGCGCCATCGCGGCCGAGATCGAAAAGCTCGGCATCACGCTGCTCGACGCGCGCTCCTTCCTCGACGACCATCTCGCCACCACCGGCAACATGACCGGCCGCCGCTTTCCCATCGACCCCGAATACCTCGAACACGGCGTGCACACCGCCCGCGAGGTCGCGCGGCTCGACATCGGGCAGGGGGTGGTCGTGCGCAAAGGCACGGTGCTGGCCGTCGAGGCCTTTGAGGGCACCGATGACATGCTGCGGCGGGCCGGCGGCTTTCGCACCGACCAGATGCTGTTCGTGAAGACCGTGAAGGCCAACCAGGACTACCGCTTTGACGTGCCGGTCTTCGGCCAGCGCACGCTGGAAACGATGCGCGAGGCCGGCATCGCCGCCGCGGCGTTGGAGGCCGGCAAGGTCATCCTGCTCGACCGCCCGGCCGTCCTCACCCAGGCCCGTTCGTGGGGCATCCACCTGCTCGGCTTTTCCTAGACCTCTGGTGACTTGCGCTTTGGCGCCCACTTTCGCACATTCCGGCCATGCAGAATGAGGTTATCGAGGTTGCCCTCAAGGGCGTCATGCCCACGGCCAACGGCTGCGCCGTCTTCCTCGGCAATGACGACAAGACGTTTGTCATCTATGTCGACCACAGCGTCGGCAATGCCATTTCCATGACGCTCAACGGCGTCAAGAAGGAGCGCCCGCTCACCCACGATCTGATCGGCAGCATCCTGCTGGGATTGAACATCACGCTCGAGCGCGTCATCATCAACGACGTCAGCGACGGCACGTTCTTTGCGCGCATCATCCTGCACATGCAGAACGAACTCGGACGGAAGATCATTGAGGTCGACGCCCGCCCGAGCGACTCCATCGTGCTGGCCCTCCAGCAGAAAAAACCCATTTATGTCGCCGTGAAGGTCTTCGACGTCGTCGAAGACATGACCGAGATCCTGGAACGGGTCCTCAAGCAGCAGAGCGAGGAGGAGGAGAAGGAGAAGGAATCGGAGGACGAAGACGAGGGCGAAGAGGGGGAGAAATCCTGATCGGCGGGTCGCCCCGGCGCCCGGCCGCGGTTTCGTCCGGCGGCCGACATGTGTTGGCTCGACACCGGACCCGTCTGCTTTGCACGCTGGTTTTCCGCCCCACCCCCACCTTACCCGTCATGCCCAAAATCGACATTAGCAAAGTCGCCGAAATCCTGCAGCGCAATCACCTCGAGCCGGCGATTCTTCGCCGCATCATCGAGGAGATCAACCAGGTCGTGCAGCCTGATCCCGCGGAGGAGAACAAGCCGCCCCCGGTGAAGAAACAATGGATCGTCCTCATCTCCGATCCCGAACACCATCTGCCCAAGGACGACTTTGCCGCCTGGGTCGTGCAGATCCCGGAAAGCGAGAGTCCGGCCACGACCCGGGATCGCATTCTGCGCGGCGCCTATGATTTCAACGCCTCCAAGCGCGGCCGGCTCCTGCCGGTGAAAACGGTCGGCGAGGCGCTGGAGAACGTGCCGGCGAAGCATTTCAAGGAAGCCGAGGTGTGGGTGCGAACCAAGACGCCGGTGCTGATGGTTCGCACCGACAATCGCATCCCGGCGGAGTAGGCCGCGGATCAGAATTCGACGTCGCGGCAGCGCTGCTCGAGCTGGCGGGCGCACAGTTCGATCTGCTTGGCGCTCAGGACCGTCGCGCCGTCGCCGGCGAGCAGCTCCGGCAGCCACGTCGGATTCACCACCCGCACGGCGGCGCGCGCCGGCGCCTCCACATACCAGCCCGGCAGCGCCAGCACCGGCACGGCCTCCAGCTTCTCGCCGGTGGTCTTGCCCAGCCACTGCTGCAGCCACTTCGCATTCCGCAGGGTCTGGTCGAGACCGTACTGATCCTCGCCCCAGGGCCAGCTCAGCTGCTCTCCGTCAAAAAAGACCTTGTAGTCCTCGCGCCCCTCCCGCGCAGAGCCCTTGCGGCGGGCCTTCGTTTCGATGGCAAACACACCGCCGGGCCCGACCGCCGCGTGGTCGATGTTGAATTTTTCCCGCCCGCTCTCACAGGGCACGTCATGAAAAACCGCCCAGCCCGCCGCGCGCAGCGGTTCGAGGCACTCCGCCACCACGCGCTCGCCCACGTAGCCGAGGTAGCGGTCGCCGCGCTCGCGCAAGCGCGCCACGAACCAGCGCAGAGCGAGGACGAAGGCGGCGAGAAAGATCACCCCGACCACCGCCGACCCCGCCACCAGCCACCAGCCCTTCAGCCGGATCACGCCCTCGATCAGGATCAACGCCACGAGGCAGGGCGCCGCCGCGGCCGCGAGCATCATGAGGAGGAAACCTTCATCCAGCCGGTTGATGAGCTTGAGCTGTTGCTCCCCCGCCACGCGCAGGAGGCGGAGGTCCTTGGCGAACGGCACCCGCGTGCCCCGCTTGCGCCTTTCCCACCACAGGATCGCAAGAGCGGAGACGGCAAAGAAAGCGAGGTACGCGCTCGGCAGCAGAATCGTGTTCCAGTTCATGGGCCGTGGGGAGTTGCAGCGATTGACCCGCCCGGCGGACGGGCGCGATGGGAAACCGGGGACGCTTCCCACTTTAAAATCCGCCGATGCGCCGTCCACCGCCCAGTGGTAAACCCGCCGTAAAGCGGGCTCGTGAAAAGGGAGTTTAAACCGCGCCGCGGCCGCTACGACCGGGCCCGCATGATGTCGGACGCGGGCCGCGCGGCCTGCACCAGGGCCGCCATCTGCCGCATCGCCGGATCGATGTGGGTGAAGAAGCGCAGGTACGACGGGCAAAGTAGCTCACCCCCGGCGCACCTTCCTCCGTCCGCACGAAACGGTGCTTCGGGCAGTCGCCGTTGCAGGCAGAGCGCACCGGACACTCGCGGCAGACGCGGGGCAGGTTGGCCTTGGCGTCGCCGAACCGCGCGGCGGCGGCGGCGTTGCCGAGATCGGCCAGCGGCGTCGTGTGCAGATTGCCGAGGCGGTAGGCCGGGTAGACATAATGGTCGCACGCGCAGACCCCGCCGTGGTGTTCGAGCGCCAGGGCGCGGCCGCACCGCTCTTCAAAAATGCACAGACCCGCGCCAAGGCCGCACCAGCTGCTCAGCGCAACATCGAACTGCTGCACGAACACCCGGCCGACGTCGCGCCGCACCCAGAGGTCAAACACGGTGCCCAGGAATTCGCCGTAGCCCTCGCGCGGCGTGCACTCGGCGGCAGCAGCCTCGCCGGCGCGCTCGGGCGGCACCAGGTCGCCGGGACCGGCCGGCGGCGGCGCGTGGTCGAGCCGGGCCGCCCAGTCGGCCGCGCCCGCCCGCCGCTCGACCAGCGGAAGGAACTGCAGGAAGCCCGAGCCCTCGGCGCAGAGGAATTCATAGACCTCGCGGGCGTGCCCGTAATTGCGGCGGTGCACCACCGTGAGCGTGTTGAACCGCACGCGGTGCCGCTTGAGCGCGCGCAGGCCGCGCATGACCCGGGACCAGGTCGGCCGCCCGCCGTGGTCCACCCGATACGCGTCGTGCAGCGCGCGCGGTCCGTCAAGACTGAGGCCCACGAGAAACTCGTGCCGGACCAGGAACTCGCCCCAGGCATCGTCCAGCAACACGCCGTTAGTCTGGAGCGAATTGGTGATGCGCCGCCCCGCGGCGTAATGTTGCTGCCGCGCCACGACCCGTTCGAAGAACTCCAGCCCCAGCAACGTCGGCTCGCCGCCCTGCCAGGTGAAGTTGACCTCCTCGCCCGGCTGCGAGGCGAGGTAATCGCGGATGTACGCCTCGAGCGTCCCTTCGCTCATTCGCGGCACGCCGGCCGCGGGGTAGTAGGCCGGCTCCTTCTCCAGATAGAAACCGTATTTGCACCCGAGGTTGCAGCGGGCGCCCATGGGCTTGGCCATCATGTGAAACGGCCGCGTCCAGGGGACGCCGGGGGCGCGGGGCGGGGCACCGGGGGAAAGGGAGGCCGGCATGACAGCAAGGAAAGAGTGCCATGACCAATTCGCCACCCGCGAGGTCAAATCCCACCCGCGCCCGCCGGGTCCAGAATCGGCGCCGCCGCGACCGGTGCCGGCAGATTCAGGGCGCCAGGTTTTTCGCCAGAAACGCCGCGATGCGCCTGAAGGTCTCGGTGCGCGCCGTCTGTATCCACAGGTTGTGGCCGACCTCGTCGAGGAAAATGGCTTCGGGTTTGTGCCCGGCCTTTTCCAGGGCGGCGATCATCGCGCGCGCCTGCTTCGGGGGCACGATCTGGTCCTCCTTGCCTTGGATGATCAACACCGGGGCCGTGATCTTGTCGGCGAAATTCACCGGCGAAATCGACTGCAGAAAAGGCGCATCCGTCTCGGGGTTGCCGATCTCTTCGACCCAAAATTCGCGGGCGAGCTTGTATTCCGGGTCCTGCCGGCTCTCGTAGATTTTCAGCCAGTCGGTGACGCCGGAAAGGGAGATGCCGCAGCGATAAAGATCCGGATTGTGCCCCAGCGCGAAGAGCGCGCTGTAGCCCCCGTAACTGCCCCCGACAATGGCGATGCGGTGCGGATCGGCCACTCCCTGGGCGATGGCCCAGCGCGTGCCATCCTCGATGTCGTCCTGGATGGCGCGGCCCACCTGACGGCGTCCCTTCTCCGCGAACTCGGCCCCATAGCCGGGCGAGCCCCGATAGTTCATCTGCAGCACGGCGTAGCCGCGGCTGGCGAGCATCTGCACCAGCGGATCGAATCCCCAGCAATCCCGCACCCAGGGCCCGCCGTGCGGCAGGACGACCAAGGGCAAGTGCTGGCGCGGCGCGCCCGGGGGATACGTGAGGTAGCCGTGGATGACCAGGCCGTCGCGCGCCGTGTATTGGATCGGCTCCATGGCCGCCATGCGCTCCGGATTGATCCACTTCATCCGCGTCGCGATCAAGGTCAGGCTCTTGAAGGCCCGGTCGTACAGGAAATAGGTCCCGGGGTCCCGATCGGACGCGGCGAGCACCAACAGATAGCGATCGGCGTTTTCCCAATTGACGATCAAATTGAAGGTATCGGGCAGGGCGCGGTCGATGGTCCGCTGGCGGGCGGCGGCCTCGTCGTCGAACCAACGCACCTGCGGCCGCTCGGTCACGTAGTAGACGCCGGCGGCGCTCTGCGGCTGCTTGGACGGTATCAAATGCCCCAGCGAATGGCCGTCGAGCTCCGGCGAGATCCGGTCGGGGATGATATCGTATTCCGGGTTTGCGATCAGCGCCGGACCCAAATTGCTGCTGGCCGGGTCGAGCGGGTAAACCGCCCAGCGGCCCCCCGGCGACACCGCCGACACGTACAGCACCCGATTGGAGCCGTCAAAGCACAGGGGGAAAACTTTGCCGCGCTCCGGTCCGAACGACGCCAAGTTGCGCCACGGCGTGTCCGCGTTCTCGCGATAGATCAGCCCCTGTTTCGTCCCGTCGGCCGTCACCCCCACGCGGACGCAACCCGCCTGATCCATGCCCCAGCTCACGACATTGCCCGGATTCCTGGCCATGACCTCGTAGTGGCCCGTGACCGTGTTGAGTTTCACGGCGTCCGGAAAGATCTGGTTGAATTCCAGGAACCGGGATCCCTGGGGGATGCGATTGCCAAAAACCAGGACGTTCTGACCCGGGTCGCCAAAGGGGCGGACGATTCTGTTGGCGTAGAGAGGATCCTCGTTCGGAATCTTGGCCTCGTACCCGCTGATCGTCTTCCACAGCTTCCCGTCGCAGTCCACGGCGGACATGCCGGCGAAGAAGTGGTCCCAGATGATCGTGACAAACGCGACGCGCCGGGGGCCGACCCATTCGAATCGCGCCACGTCCTTCGACGCAAAGGTGCCGCGCGCGTCGGCCGGATGGACCTCGACGACCTGCCTCGTTGCCAGGTCGCTGAAGAACAGCGTCTCCCGGCCGTTGACCTCGCGCAGGAACGCGACGTTCTTGGCGTCGGGCGAGATCTCCATGTGCGAGACCTGCGGCGACCGGGCGAAATCATCGACCGGGATCGATTCGGCCGCGGACAGGCTCGCAGCAACGATCAGCCCGGCAAACCACCATATTGATTTCATAGCTGGACCGGAGGATGTTCTGCCATCCCCCGCGGCGCGCAATGTCCTTTTTCGCCGGGCGTCCCCGCTCAAACCAGCGGCGGCGGATGCAGGCGCCACTCGTCCATCGCATGCATTTCGCCACAATCGAGGCAGCGCGTGCCCGCAAACTGCGCGCCGCAGTGGGGACACGTCGCCTGCGTTTCGAAGGTGTCGAAGGCCTCCCCGCACCGGCCGCACTTCCACCACGCGCCGAGGGGCGGCGCCGATTCGCAGCTCGGGCACTTGAAGCCCTCCCGCCGCGGCAGCCGGGCGACCTGCAGCAGGTGCCGAGCCTGCTGCAGTCCACGCCAACAGATTCCCAGGATAAAGACGCCGAGGATGGCGAGCCAATACGAGCGCTGCCACCAGGCATAGAGGAACCACAGCGGCAAGCCGATGAAGCCGATGATGACGGTTACCATGAGGCTTCGGGCCTTCCCGATCACGAACCAGAGCAGCGAGCGCACCATCTGGCCACCGTCGAGCGGATAGATCGGCAGCAGGTTGAACTTCAACAGCAGGAGATTGATGAGCCAGAGAATGCCCAGAAACGCCGCCAGATCCGGCATGGTTTCCGCCCAGCCCGTGGTCCTGCTCAGCACCAGCAACCCGCCCAGGATGAAAAACAGCACCACGTTCACCAGCGGGCCGGCGGCGATGCTCCAGAGCGTGGCGCCGGGCCGCATCGGCGGGGCCACGTAGGCCACGCCGCCCAGCGGCCAGAGCACGATCTCGTCCGCCCGCCCGCCGACCGAGCGGCAGGCGAAGGCGTGGCCCATCTCGTGCAGCAGCACGATCACAAACAGCGCGAGGTATTCCAGCACGTTGAACGCGAGGGTGCCGTAGCTCCCGCGCCGGCTGGAGATCTCGTACATGGCCACGACAAACCAGGACCAGTGCAGGTAGACGTTGATTCCCGCGACGCGGAAGAGATGGACGGAGCCTTGCCGGGTGGGCAGCATCCCTCAGAGCTAGCACGCCTGCCGCCCCCGCAACAAGCCATTTGCCCGCGGGCCGCGGCGACCGGCAGGCGGCGTAAAGCCATCGGGGTCAGCCGATTTTCAGCCCCAAGAGAAGGCACTCATCGCCCCGACAAACTGTCCTACTACCGCCGTTTGGCCATCGGACCGGCCGGGTTTTGACTCGCGCGGCGTTGCCAGGCGTCTAGTATCCGCCCTAGTCGGTCGTACCCCCATTGAAACCCCTGCTCCACTTGCCGCCCGCGCCGGCCGCCCCGCCGCGCTGAGCGCCCGCCCCCCACCCGCCCTCGTGACGACGAAAGGCCCCCCATGCCCGAAGTGATCTTCGAGGAGAACCTATGCAAGGGGTGCGAACTGTGCATCGCCATCTGCCCCACGAAGATCCTGAAGATCGACACGACCCGCGTGAACAGCCGGGGCTACTATCCGGCGATCGTGTACAACCTGGCGGAATGTAGCGGCTGCGGCAGCTGCGCCAAAATGTGCCCGGACTCGGTGATCACCGTGCGCCGGTGAGGAGATGCCCATGGCGAAGAAGCTGATGAAGGGAAACGAGGCGATCGCCGCCGCCGCCATCAATGCCGGCTGCCGCTACTTTTTCGGCTATCCCATCACGCCGCAGAACGAAATTCCGGAGTACATGGCGCGGGAACTGCCCAAGGTCGGGGGCGTTTACGTGCAGGCGGAGTCCGAGGTGGCCGCGATCAACATGGTCTACGGCGCGGCCGGCGCCGGCGCACGCGTCCTGACCTCCTCGTCGAGCCCCGGCATCAGCCTGATGCAGGAGGGCATTTCCTACATTGCCGGGGCGGAGCTGCCGTGCGTGCTGGTGAACATCATGCGCGCCGGTCCGGGGCTGGGCGGCGTGCAGCCGGCCCAGGCCGACTATTTCCAGGCGACCCGCGGCGGCGGCCACGGCGACTACCGGGTGATCGTGCTCGCCCCCGCCAACTTGCAGGAAGCAGTCGACCTGACCGAGCTCGCGTTTGACCTGGCCGACCGGTACCGCAATCCGGTCTTGCTGTTGGCGGACGGGATGATCGGCCAGCTGATGGAACCGGTGGAGATCCTGCCCTACCGCCCCGCCGCCGATCTCCCGCCCAAAGACTGGGCCACGACGGGCACCGCCCATAGCGGCGGGCGGCGGCGCGTCATCAATTCGCTTTACCTTTACCCGGACCAGCTGGAACAGCACGTGCGCGCGATCTACGAGAAATACGCCGAGGTCGAGCGACGGGAGGTGCGCTACGAACTGTACAATTGCGACGACGCCGACGTGGTGCTCGTGGCTTACGGCACCACCTCGCGGATCGCGCGCTCGGCCATCGAAAAGTGCCGGCGCCTGGGCCTGCGCGTCGGCCTGCTGCGCCCGATC
>CAZAFS010000092.1:0-9873 GCA_964484165.1 uncultured Opitutaceae bacterium
ACGCAGGAGACTTGGTCAATCGTCAGATGATGTTGTTCCAGAATCTCTCGCGCCGCCTCGGCCATCGCCCGGACGGCGAATTTGAACACCTCCCGGCCCTTCATCTGCACGAAATGCTGCCGCTGCTCGATGGTGGAGGCCGAGGCGGGGTGCAGGCTGCCGCCGGCGGGGATGCAGAGCAGGGCGGGATCGCCGCCGTCGGCGCCCAGGGTGCAGCCGAGGATGCCCCGCCGGGAGTCGGCGTCGCGGCCGAGGACGACGGCGCCGGCGCCATCGCCAAACAGCACGCAGGTGGAACGGTCCTGCCAGTCCAGGATGCTGGAGAACTTCTCCTCGCCGATGATCAGGGCGTGGCGCGCCCGGCCGGAGACCAGCAGCGCGCGTCCCACCTCGAGCGCGTAGAGAAAACCGGCGCAGGCGGCGTTGAGGTCGAAGCAGGCCGCGTGCGCCGCCAGGCCGAGCTTGCGCTGCACCACGCAGGCCGTGGAGGGCATCGGCATGTCCGGCGTCACCGTGGCCAGCACGAGCAGGTCGATGTCGGCGGCGGTCAGCCGGGCGTCGGCGATCGCGGCAATGGCAGCGCGGACGGCGAGGTCCGAGGTGGGCTCGTTGTGGCCGGCGATGCGCCGCTCCCGGATCCCGGTGCGACTGGTGATCCACTCGTCGGAAGTGTCCACCGTCCTGGCGAGCTCGTGATTCGAGAGGATTTTGGCGGGAACGTAGGAACCGGTGCCGACGATGGCAATGGACGGGCTGCTGAAAGGGGGCGGGGGCAAAGCGGAAGCGGGTCAGGCGACCAGTTGGTGGAACAGCTCGTTGGCGCGGGCCACGTCCACCTCGATGCGGTGATTCAGGTCGGCCTGAATGGCCTCGTTGGCGATGCGGATGGCGTTCTTCCACGACTGGCGGTTGGCGGAGCCGTGCGCCTTGATGATGTTGCCCTTGAGGCCGAGGAGCGGGGCGCCGCCGTACCGCTCGGGGTTGATGCGCCGGCGCATCGCCTCGAAGGCGCCCTGGGCGAGGAAGGCGCCGGTCGCCCGCACGGGGTTGGCCTTCATCTGATCCCGCAACTCGGCAAAGATGAACTTCGCCAGCGACTCCCAGCTCTTGATGCAGATGTTGCCTACGAAGCCGTCGCAGACGACCACGTCGACATGATTGGAGAATAGCTGGAAGCCCTCGATCGGCCCGACGTAGTTGACCAGCGAGCTGATGCGCTTGAGGGCCTCGTGAGTGTCGGCGATGAGCGAATTGCCCTTGCCCTCCTCGGTGCCGATGGTCAGCAGCCCCACGCGGGGTTCGGCGCAGCCCAGCTCGATGCGGGCGTAGTCCGAGCCGATGATGGCGTTCTGGACCAGGTGCTCGGGCCGGGCCTCGGGGTTGGCCCCGGCATCGATCAACACAAAATAGCCGTCGACGTGCGGCAGGATCGGCGCCAGCGCCACGCGGTCGATGCCCTCGAGTGTGCGGAGCTTGAGGATGCCGGCCGCCACCAGGCTGCCGGTGTTGCCGCAGCTCACCGCGGCGATGGCCTCGCCGCTTTTCACCAGCTCGATGGCGCGCATCATCGAGGAGTCCTTCTTGCGCCGGATGGCCAGCAGCGGCTTGTCATCCATCGTGATGACTTCCGAGGCGTGGGAGAGCCGGAGCCGAAGATGGTCGGTCAACCCAGCCCTGGCCAGCAGCGGCTGCAGCACCGCCACATCGCCGACCAGCGTCAACGGGTTCAGGTCGGGATATTCCGCCAGCGCGAGCCGGGCGGCTTCGACGACCTCGGCCGGGCCAAGGTCGCCGCCCATGGCGTCCACGGCAATACGGCCGGCGGCGGGCAGGTCTGCCATCGCGGTAGAACAGGGGTTGGCCGGGAAACCCGGGCGGGGTCCGGCGGGTTCAGACTTCGACGGTCAGCACCTGGCGGCCGCGATACATGCCGCTCTTGGGATTGACCCGGTGCGGGCGGACGGCGCTGCCATCCGTGGGATCGAGGGCGAGCTGGGGAGCCTTGAAGACGTTGGCAGCCCGGCGGTTGGCGCTGCGGCGTTTGGATTGTTTGCGTTTCGGATTGGCCATGATGGAAGGAGTTTCAGACGTCGCGCGATCGTGGGAAAACGCTCCGCCAGCTGCTCGAAGGTGCCCGAGTAAAGGTCGGCTCCGGTGATGGTCAAGAACATCGTTTCCCCACCGCGCGTGGCGCCGTCACCGCAAATAAAGTGCGGCAAGCAAGGCGGCCATGGCCAGACGATACCAGGCGAACACCGCCAGCCCGTGCCGGGTGAGGTAATTGACGAGAAACCTGACGGCGAGAGCCGCCGAAACGGTGGCCACCGCGATGCCCAGCAGCACATGCGGCCAGCCGAACACCGCGATCATGGCGCCGCCGGATTCCCAGCCCTTGTAGAGGGTGGCCGCGCTCAAGGTGACGAAACCCAGCAGGAAGCTGAACTCGGCGGCGCGGGGCGGCTCGAAACCGGCGAAATAGCCGCCGACGATGGTGGTCATCGAGCGGCTGGTGCCCGGCCACAGGGCGAGGCATTGCATCAGGCCGATGCCAAGGGCGCGGGACGCGGGCAGATCGGAGGGGTTCAGCACGAGGTTGGCGGAGGTGGCGTATTTGCGCCGCCACCGCTCGGCGGCGAGCATCAGCACCGCGCCGCTGATCTGCGCCGTCACCACGGCGGCGATGGAGAACAGGTGCTGAACGATCCAGTGGTTGAGCAGCAGGCCGACCACCGCCGCCGGCACGAACGCGACGAGCAGGTTGCGCAGCAGCCGCAGCCCGGCCGGATCCCGGCCGAGCAGGCCGAAGCCGACGCTCAGCAGTTGCGGCCAGTAGAGCAGCCCCACCGCCGCGATGGCCCCGAATTGGATGACTACGGAATAGGTGTCCGCCGCGAGCTTCAGGGTCAGGGGCTCGCCCTGCGGGTGGCGCGCCGAGGGCGCCTTGTACCACAACGGCCGGCCCTGGGGGTCGGTCAGCGGCGTCTCCGAGTCGAGCCGGAGCGCGTGGTTGGCGATGATGAGGTGGCCGGTGGACGAGATCGGGAGGTATTCGGTGATGCCTTCGATCAGGCCGAGCACGAGAGCGTCGCCGACGCTCAGCTCGGCGACCGGCCCGCCGGCCGGCGCGGCCACGACGCCCAGCGGGAGGCGAAACGCGGAGAGGACCAGCGCGAAGGCCAACGCGAGGGACGGGAGGAGCAGCCGGCGCACGGCATTTAGGTCGGCCATTTCCCCGCCCGTGTCGAGTTTTATGACGCCGCTTTTTCGGCTTTTTATCCGGCCCATTGTGAACCAATGTGCCGGCTGCCATGCCCACGCTTGCTGAACTCACCACCCGGCTGGTCGCCGGCCAGAATCTCGACGCCGCCGCGGCGCACGCCGCCGCGCTCGCGCTGGCCACGCCCGGCGTGCCCGACGCGGAGAAGGCGGAGTTCCTCACGGCCTTCGCCGACCGCGGCGAGACCGCGGCGGAAGTCGCCGAGTTCGCCGCGGTCTTCCGCACCCTGTCGGTCGATCCGGGCATGGAGGAATGGGCTCCGCGGGCGATCGACGTGGTCGGCACCGGTGGCGACCACATGGGCGGGTTCAATGTGTCCAGCATCGTCACGCTGGTGCTGGCCTGCGCCGGGGTGCCGGCGATGAAACACGGCAACCGCGGCATCACGTCGAAGTGCGGCAGCGCCGACCTGATGGCGGCGCTCGGAGTCGATCTCGTCGCCTCGCGGGACAAGCTCCGCCAGGCGATGCGCGAACTGGGCTTCGTCTTTTTCTTCGCGCCGGCGTACCACCCGGCGTTCAAGCACGTGGCGGCGGTGCGCAAGGCGCTGGCCGTGCCGGGCCGCCGCACCGTGTTCAATTTCATCGGCCCGTTGATCAATCCCGGGCGGCCGGCGCACGTGCTGCTGGGCACGTTCTCGGAGTCGTGGGCGGTGAAGCTGGCGGCCACCGCGCAAACGCTGGGCACGCGGGCCGGCCTCGCGGTGGTCGGCGTGATCGACGACGGCCGGGGCATCGACGAGCTCACCACCGCCACCGTGAACCGCGTGCGCGGCTTCGGCCGCCTGGCTGCGGTCGACGGCCACTGGCAGGCGGCCGACTTCGGCCTGAACCGGGCGCCGTTCGCTGACATCCGCGGCGGCGACGTGGCGGCCAACCTGGCGCTGGTCGAGGCGATTCTCGCGGGCGCGGGTCCGGCGGGCCTGGTCGACACCATCGTGCTCAACGCGGCCGTCGCGCTCTGGATCGTGGGCCGGGTGGACCGGGTGCAGGATGGACTCGGCCCCGCCCGGGAACTGCTGCTGGGCGGCGCGGTAAAGGCCCGGATCGCGGCGACGCGGGAATTCTACGCTTCATGAAGCGGCGGTATTTCGGCACGGACGGTGTGCGCGGTCCTTACGGCGGCCCGGTGGTGAACGACGATTTTGCCCGCCGGCTCGGCGCGGCCGCGGCCCGTTATCTCGAAAGCCGCGGGGCCGCGACGGGCGCGGAGGTGCTGTTGGGACGGGACACCCGGCAATCCGGCCCCGCGCTGCTGGCGGCGGTGGCCGAGGGTGTGGCCGGGGAAGGCCTGACGCCGGTGAACCTGGGCATCGCGCCGACGCCCGCCGTGGCGCTGGCCGTGCGGCGGCGGGGAGCAGCGGCCGGCGTGGTCATCACCGCTTCGCACAACCCGGCGGCGGACAACGGCATCAAGTTCTTCGGACCGGACGGGGGGAAGTTGGCCGACGCGGACGAGGCGGCCATCGAACGGCAGCTGGAATCGAAGGGAGGAGGTCCGGCGCGGGCGGCCGTCGCGGCGGTGCTGCCGGCGCGGGATGACGCCGTCCGCGACTACGTCAAAACCGTGGCGGCCCTGCTTCCGGCGCGCGCCCTTGCGGGCTGGAGCATCGTGCTCGACACGGCCAACGGCGCGACGTGCGCCACCAGCCCCGCGGTGTTGCGCGCCCTGGGCGCGACGGTCATTGGGGTGGGCGACGCGCCGGATGGCCGCAATATCAACGCCGGCGTGGGCAGCGAACATCCAGAGAAACTCTGCGCGCAGGTGCGGGAGACGGGCGCGCGCCTCGGCGTCGCGCACGACGGGGACGGCGACCGCTGCGTGCTGTGCGACGAGCGCGGCGAAGTGCTCGACGGCGACGAGATCCTGACGCTGCTGGCGGTGCATGCGCTCGAACGCGGCACTCTGGCCAAGAACACGCTGGTGGTGACGGCGCAGAGCAATCTCGGCGTCGACGCGGCGGTGGCCGCGGCCGGGGGACGCGTGCTGCGGACGCCGGTGGGCGACCGCTATGTGGCGGAACGCATGCGGGCCGAGGGGGCAATGCTGGGAGGCGAATCGTCGGGCCACATCATTTTCCCGGAGGTTTCGCCCACGGGCGACGGACTGGTCGCGGCGCTGAAAGTGATCGAGGTGATGCTGGCCGGCGGGCGCCCGCTGTCAGTGCTGCGGCACGCCGTGAAGAAATATCCCCAACTCGTCGCCACGCTCGCCGTGAAGGAGAAACCGCCGTTGGAATCCCTGCCGGCGGTGCAGGCCGCCATCCGCGAGATCGAGGCGGAACTCGGCGCGCGGGGCCGCGTGCTGGTGCGCTACTCCGGCACGGAGCCGATCATCCGGCTGCTCGTCGAGGGTGAGAAACCGGCGCAGGTCGCATCCGGTCTGGCCCGCTTGCAGCGCGCGGTGCGACTCGAACTACCCGGCGCCTGAGACGCGGTCGGACGCCAGGAACATGATCCTGTTCGCCGCACCAAAGCCGCCCGGAGAATGATGTAGGAGCCTGCTTGCAGGCGATTTTATCCGCATGCCCGTTCACCGAAGCTGCGGGGAATCGGTCGCAAGCGACCTTCCTACTGCACCGTTTCGGCTGAGAGCAGTTGTTGGATCTCGACCAGCGTCGGCGGGTGCACGCAGCCCGGGGCGCGGGTGCAAGTCAGGGCCGCGGTGGCGGCCGCAAAGCGCACGCTCTCCGCGTCGGACCAGCCCTGCAGCATGCCGTAAATGAGCCCGCCGCGAAAGCTGTCGCCGGCCCCGGCGCTGTCCACTACGGTGACCCGAAACGACGCCAGTTCGTGGCGCCGGCCCGGCTCCGTCGCACCGCCGGGCGCGATCGGCGGGCGCGCACCGTCGCCGGGCCGCCTGCGGCCCCACCAGATCGGACCTGCACCGGCGGTGAAAGCGACCAGACCCGGACAGCACGCCAGGTAGCGGTCAAACAGGGCGGCGCGCTCGTCCTCATCGTCCGCCGCAACGGGATATTCGCGGCGGAGAAATTCGGCGGAAATGATCAGCGCGGCCGCGTTCGCGGCGAGTTCGGAGTCATGCCGGGCGTCATAGGTGACCACCGGGATGCCGGCGGCCGCCGCCTGGCGCGCCGCGGCCAGGGTGGCTTCGCCGAAGGTGGAGTCTACGGAGACAAGCCGGGCCGCGGCGATCTTGCGGGGATCGGGATCATCCCACTGCCTCGTGGTGAACAGCAGATCACAATAGCGGCCGAACACCGTGCGGGTGTGCCCGTCGGAGATCACCACCTCGGTCACGCCCGCGTAGTCCGGCACGACGCGCAGGCCCGAACAGTCGATGCCGCGCTGCCGGAGAAAATCGAGGGTGCGGCGGCAGGCCGGATTGTCGCCGATCCAGTTGCCCTCGAGCGCCACGGATACCCCGAATTGCGCCAGGACCAGGGCCGTGCCGGTGGCCTCGCCGGCGTGATTCTCCAGCACCTCCGCCACTTCGGCGTAGCCATCCGGGGCGGGATAACGGTCCCGCAGCCGGAGCACCACCCCGGTGCTCACGTGCCCAAAACAATAAACGTCGGCCACGGGTGGAGCGGTCTCGGCAAGCGGAGATTCGTCCGCCGCTAGGCGGCGACCATAACGAAGAGATTCCGACGCCCACGGAATCGGCCGGCGGCCCGGCTCATGGTGGTCCAGAGCCTCGGCCAAGCCGGCTTGGCGAGCGGTCGGCGGTGACGTCTGGCATAGTCGACGGCGCCGCCGTCGGTTCCGTAATGGAAGACGGCCTCCTCATCCGTGGCGCGCCGCCCCAGCTTTTGAGAGGCGAACCAACGGTTAAAGTCACCCAGGGCTTCGATGATTTGGTTCTGGTTGCTGATCTTAAGCAAAAAATAGGCCCGCTCGCGCCGATAGCGGCGCCAGATCACAAAAAGAAGGCCGATGCTGACAAGGTTGATGAGGAGGTAGGGGTTCATGGATGTATTTGTTTTCTGATTCAGGTTCGGACGGGGAAAGTCGGGACGAACGCCGGGGCGGGGCGGCCGGGAGCGGCGCAAAAAGACAGTTGCACAACGGGGATATCATTCGGGCGGGCGCCCACGCCGCCGGCGGGGTGTAAATCGGTGCGCAGTGGGGAAGCGCATCCATGATCGTTGGCGTAGTCACCCGCCGCGTCCGCGACAAGAAAGAAGTGAATGCCGAAAATCGGCCGGCCGGCGGCACCGCCGTCGGCGCTGGTCGGTCAGTTTGTGTAGGTCGGGCTTTCCTGTCCGCCATAGCCTTGGCGACGGCGGAACGCCCGACACCGAAACCGCCGCCCTCCCTCTGTCGGGGATTCCGCCTTCGCGTGGGGCTTCGGCGGGACAAGAAACCCCGACCTACAGTTAACGCTCGATTCTGACAAACAGCCCCGCCACCCCGCCCGGCGCCGCGCTTGACAAGGAGCGGACCGGTGGCCCATCCGTCGGTGCGCGCATGGCCGATTCCACCCGCCAGTCCTCCTCCGCCCGCGTCTACTGGACGGCCTTCATCGGGCTGCTGTTCGACTACTACGACCTCTACCTGTTTATTTACCTGGAGAAGCCGCTGGCGGACTATTTCGCGCTGACGCCGGCGGCCAGCGATGCCTTGCAGTTCGTCGGCCTGGCGGGCGTGGGTTTGGGCGCGCTCGGTTTCGGCTGGCTGGCGGATCGGTTCGGCCGGGGACGGATGATGCTCGCGGTTTTCGGCGTGTATGTGCTCGGCATCGCGGGCCTGAGTCTCGCGGGGAGTTATGCGGCGCTGCTCGGCTTCCGGCTGCTTGCCTCGCTGGCGTTGGGCGCCGAGTGGGGCATCAGCCACACGTATCTGGCGGAGCGGGTTGACCGCGCCACCCGCTACCGGTTTTCCGCGCTGCTGCAGTTTGCCATTCTGGGCGGACTGCTTGCTGCGCTGGCGAAGCTCTACCTGCTGCCGGCATGGGGCTGGCGCGCGCTGTTTGCGGCCTCGATCGCGCCGGTCGCGATTCTGTCGTTCGTGCGGTGGCGGGTGCTGGTGACCGACCGGGTAGGAAGCGCCCTTGGGCGCGATTCATCGGCCGCAAGCGGCCTTCCTACGGCGGTGCATGAGAATTTGCGGGCGTTTGCGGTCTGCTTGGGCCTCGCGAGCCTGACGATCGCCAGCGGCACGATCAATGTGTTCTACGCGAAGGATCTGCCCCAATCGGTGGTCTACACGGTTTTCTTTTGGGTCAACGTTGCGCCTGGCATGCTGCTGGGCGCGTGGGTGGTCCGCCGACTGGGCGTGGGCCGCGCCCTCGCGTTCTATGCGGTGGCGTTGCTGGCCCTGTCGCTCTGGGCGTGGAGTAGTGCCTGGCCGCAGCGGGCGCTGGCCTTCGCGCTGGTGCTGCCGCTGCTCAACGGCGTTCCCTTCGGCCTCATGGGGGCGTTTTTCAACGAGGTCTTCGGCGCCTATCGCACCACGCTCTCCGGCGCGGCTTACAATCTCGGACGCATCCTGGCGGGTTTTTCGCCGGCGCTGATCACCGGGCTGGGCCTGCACGAGGGCGGCAGCTATTTTCTTTTCACCGCGGTGCTGGGCGCGGGTGTGCTGGCGCTGAGCCGGGGCGCGGCCCGGCTGAAGCCGCGGTGGTGAGTGCATACGCTCCCTGGTGTCGCGAATCGCGGATGGACTCGGAACGCATCGCGCGCTAGGCGTGCTCGGTCCGCACTCCAGACGCGGAAACCGAAAAGGAGCCACCCATGCCTGAGCTGCCCGAAATCCACCACCTCGCCGGCCAGATGCAGCGGACGTTGCGCGGCCGGCGGATCCAGAAGGTCGAGGTCCGGCAGCCCAAGTGCCTCAACGTGCCGGCGCGCGATTTCGCCCGCCTGCTCACCGGCCGGGTCATCGACCGGGTCACCTCGCGCGGAAAATGGATCTTCGTTCACCTGGATCCCGGCGTGGCGCTGCTGGTGAGTCTGGGCATGGGCGGCGACCTGCTCTGGCACAAGCCCGGGGCCCCGGCCGCCGAGCGCTACCAGCTCAAGATCGATTTTGCCGACCGATCGTGCCTGACCATCCGCTTCTGGTGGTTCGGCTATGCCCACGCGTTGCCCGCCGGGAAACTCGGCACCCACAAGATGACGCACACGCTCGGCCTGAACCCGCTCGACCGCGCGAAGTTCACCTACGAGCGCTTCAGCGCCCTGCTGGCGGGTCGGCGCGGCGCGATCAAGGCCCTGCTCATGAACCAGCGCAACGTCGCCGGCATCGGCAACGTCTACATTCAGGACATCCTGTTCCTGGCGGGCCTCCATCCCAACCGGCCGATCCCCGAAATCACCGAACGCGAGCGCGTCACCCTTCACCAGGCCATCGTGACCAATCTGACGGACGCCGCGAAGCGCGGCGGGCTGGCCTACGAGAAGGACCTCCACGGCAAGGGCGGTGGCATCAAAGGGTTTCTCGTCGGTTACCGGGAGGGCAAACCCTGTCCCCGTTGCCACACGCCCGTGCGGAAGATCCGCACCGGCTCAACCGCGTCCTTCATCTGCCCCCGGTGCCAAGTCTGACGCGGCTGGCGCGGTTCAGACCGAGTCAGGCGGTTGTAGGAGCGAGCTTCGGCCTTCGCCTGAAGCTTCGGCCGACAGGTGCTCGCGA
>CAZAFS010000093.1:0-7261 GCA_964484165.1 uncultured Opitutaceae bacterium
CGATGCGGCTGGCCAGGCTGTTCTTGGTCTCGATGTCCTGCACCGCGGGCGCCTGCGCATCGACCAGAACGGCGCGGGTCTTCAGCCAGAGCCCCCCGCCCCTGAGGCCGAGCTCCAGTACGCCGGCGAGCACGAGGGCCGCCAGGCAGCCCTGGAAGGCCCGCCAGAGATAGAGGTCGCGCGTCCGGTCGCGCCGGCGCCGGGCCAGCTCCGCCTTGTCGCGCACGTCGAGGGCGTCCAGTTGCGCGTCCGCGAGGTGCGACACCCGCCCGCCGACGGCGAACTGCAGCCCCTCGGTGCCGATCCGCGAGGCCGTTCCCTCCGGCACCGTCATGTTCACCGGCGCGGGCAGGCCGCGGAGTTGCGCGGTGAGTTCGGCCGCCGCCGCCGCGCGCGCCTCGGGCGGGGCATCCGGCGCGACCTGGCGCGTGAGCACCACGGCGGGCACCGGCTCGGATCCGTCCCAGCCGAGGGCGGTCACGAAATCCGGTCCCGTGACGAGCAGGGCGAGCGGGCCGGTCCGCGGCAGCCCCAGCCAGACGGCGAACGCCGGCAGCACCGCGTCGGCGTCGGTCCATTCGGCCGCGTCGTCCACCGTGAACCGCCGGCGGTAGGCGGCATAGACCAGGACGCGGCTCGAGCCGGGCTGATAGAAATAGCCGTAGCAGAGGTGCGCGACCGGGAACGGCGACAATCCCTCCAGCGCCAGCTCCACCTGCGCCGGGACCTCCGCCGCCGGCAGCCCGGGCGCGAGCGGCACCACCCGCACGAAGAAGGCGTGATCGGGCAGCAGCACGACTTTCCGGGCCGCGGGGGCCGACAGTCGGAGTTTCTGCAAAAGGTTCATTCGGGAAGGGACGCGGCCGCAGGCGGGCCGCCGGTAATCTCATCATTCTCGCGGATTTCCAGCAGGGTAAAGGGATAATTCAGCGCCGGCGGGCTGGCGCCGCCGGCGATGGGCGGCGTCGCGGACGTGCTGGTGACGGGACCGCCGGTCGCGGCGGAGTTGGCCGTGGTGGCATTCGCAGTGGCGGAGGCGGCGGGCGGGGGATTGCTGCCGGAGGTGGTGGAGGCGGCGGGGGGCGGGGCGGCGGGCGGCGGGCGGGCCCCGCCGGGCATGGTGAGGACGGCGCTCAGATTAAATGACGTCGACCCCTCGCGCACGGTTATGTTCACGCGCAGGCAACTGACCTGCGTCGCGAGGCGGGGTGAGGCCATCGTCTGCCCCACCAGCGCCGCCACGTCCTGCGGGCTGCGAAAAAAGGTCGGCCCCTGGCTCGCAAAGGAGCCGGCCCCGCCCAGATAGTCGGCGATCTTCCGGACGTTGGTGACGTCGTAGCCGCCGAGCGCCGCCAGGGTGGTGTCCTTCGCGCCGTTGATGTTCGGCTGGCTGAAGTCATACAGCGACACGCTGTCGACGAATTGGCGCCATAATTCGTTGGGCTGGCCCCGGTCGTCAAAGAACAGGTCCCGCGCGAACTTGATGGACGCGAGTTCGGCGAAGGAGTGCAGCGACCGTCCGGGCGGGGCGAACGGGGGGGCGTCGCGTTCGTAGTCGGTGGCCCGGGCGCTGAAGGAATCGACCGGTTCGTAGCCCGGCCGCATCCACACCAGCAGCGCGTCCGCCAGGCGCTCGGCATCGGTCTGCTTCTGGCCCAGCAGCACGAAGAGATCGCGCAGCGTGGTGAAGTCGGCGTGCGGCAGCGAGATCTTGCCGCTCTCATCCTCCAGCGCCACGGCGACCGCGACGCCCTTCGGCGGCGTGTAGCCGGCGAACTCCAGCGGCGCGTCCCACCCTTCCCGCGGGCTGCGCAGCGCGCCGTCCACCGTGCGGAATTCCTGGAGCACCGCGAACACGATCTCGAGCGCCGAATACGCCTCGACCCGCAGCCGTTCCGCGCTCGCGTCGCGCGTATCCGCCAGCAGGTCGATGGTGGTCCGCTCCAGGTATTTCGTCAGGGCAAACGCCGTGAGCAGCAGCGTCATCAGCACGAGGAGGATGACCGACCCGGTTTCGCCGGGGCGGCGCCGGTCGGACGGGCGCCCGCTGCTGGAATCTCGCGCGGTCATGATCAGAAGAGCGGCAGCGCCTGGCTGACCACCGGCAGGGTGATGACGGATTCGCGCGTCAGCCGGCCGTAGGTGAAACGCAGCCGCAGCCGGGTCGGCAGCTGCCACTGGCCGTTGCTGTCGCGCTGCAGCGCCGGGAAGTTCTGCCAGTTGGCAAAGGCGGGGTTGTAGTAGTCGTAACTGACCGCGGTGACGAGCGGCGAGAGCACGGTGCCCCGCGGCGGCTCGTCGGCAAAACGCGTCTCGAAGCGCGAATGCCAGTAAAGGACGAGCCCCTGGTTCGGGCGCAGGCCCAGGGCGCACACCACGTCGGGCAGCGGCGTGCCCGGCCAGGGCAGCACGCGGCTGCCCGCGGGCAGTTCGAAGGTGAGCAGGTTCTCCGTCATGCCCGCCGGCGTGTGGATCTCCTGCACCGCGAGGGCCTGCACGCCGAGGGCCGACGGCAGCGCGGTCGAGCGCAGGGTCTTCTCCACGAACCGCGTGACGGCGCGCACGTGGCGGTCGAACAGCCGCACGTCCATGCCGCGGCCCCACAGTTCGCCCATCGAGAAGATGAACTGGTTCATCGCCACGAGCAGCATGCCGATGAGCGCAAGCGAAAGCAGCAGCTCCAGCAGGGTGAAGCCGGCGCGGCGGGTCCAGGGTCGAGAGGCCAAGGTCGAGCGCCGGAAGGGCCCGCGACCGTGATCGGGTGCCTTTCGACCTTCGACCTTCGACCCTCGACTCTTCATGGCGTCAGCCCCTGCAGCTTGAGGATGACCTCCTTGGCCTGCTCCAGCAGCTGGCTGCGTTCGACCGGATCGGACCACGTGGGGCGCAGCAACATGAAGGTCTGCGTGACCCGGTACGGTTGCGGGCGGACCGGGTCGGTGATCTCGCAGGTCCAGGTGACGGCGAAAAGATCGGCGGTGCCGGTCGAGGCGACGTCCGCCTGCCAGCGGGCCCGCTTGTTGCCGCCGAGATCCAGCTGGCCGCCCTCCTCGACCTTGTCGCGGTCCGGTTCGGCGAGCACGGCGGAGCGCACGAACCGCAGGTCCTCGCCATACTCGTTGCGCCGCGTGGCCGCCTCGTAGGCGTTGAGGGCGTTCACGTAGGTGGCGCCCAGCACCACGGCCGCCATGGCGAAGATCGCCAGGGCCACGAGCACCTCCAGGAGAGTAAAACCGGATACCAGATACCGGATACCGGATAGCTTCGAGCGCCGCCGCTGTGTCGCTACGACTCGGCGCGACCCCTTCCCGGTATCCGGTTTCGCAAATCCGGTATTCACGACGGCTTCTCCGTCTTTTCCAGCATCGGGGCGCAGGTCCACGGGTCGATGGTGATCTGCCAGACGTTCGCGCCCGTCCGGAACTGCACCCGGAAGGCGGTGCACGTGCCGTCCGGATAGAAATTCACGCGCGGCACCTCCTGGGTCTCCACCACCTGGCCGGCGATGAGGATCAGGCTGCCGCCCTGCTGCGCCTGCAAAAACTGCACGCTGATGTCGTGGTCCGCCGGGTCGAACGCCGCGCTGTCGGTCTCCCGTCCGTTGCTCCAGACCAGTTTTTTCTCCTTGGGGTCAAAACTCAGGTCCACCTCGCGTTCGCTCAGCGACGCCAGCTTCTGGGCCGCGCGACAGGCCTGCCAGAAAACGTCCTCCGACGTCGGATGATCGGAATTGACGACCCGCGCGATGCCCCCCGCCACCAGCCCCCCGATCAGCCCGACGAGCGCGAGCACCACCAGGATCTCCAGCAGGGTGAAACCGCTTCGCCGGCCCCGGCGCAGCGGGAGGGCAGCGTGAAAGTTAGAGTGAAAGTGACGGTGGAGACTGGATTTCACGTCGATGGCTGAGGGCGCCGCCCGCATGTTCCCTTTCACTGCTCCCTCTCACTTTCACTCCGCGTGGCGGCCGCCACGCGGCTACCAGTTGCCGATGTCGTCATCCGTCCCGTCGGTCTTGTCCGGCCCCTTGGACCACAGGTCGTAGCCGTTTTTGTTCTTCACGCCGGGAGCGCGGTACTGGTACGGCTCGCCCCATGGATCGATGGGCAGCTTGTTGTCCTGCAGGTAGGGTCCGCGCCAGCGGTCGGCCTTGCTGGCCGGCGCCGTGATCAGCGCCTGCAACCCCTCGGCCGCCGTGGGATAGTCGCCCATGTGGCTGCGGTACACCTCCAGCGGCGCCCGCATGCTTTGATTCACAAACAGCTTGGCGATATCCTTCTGGCTGCCGCTGAAAAGATTGCCCACGTTGGTGACGGCGAGGCTGACCAGCAGGCCGATGATCGCGAGCACGACGAGGATCTCGAGGAGGGTGAACGCCCCGGCGGCGTGGTGCGAGCGGGTCAAGGGAGCACGTAACGCGGGTTTCATGATGAGGAAAATAGAACGCCGCCCCGCCGACTTTGTCGAGTCCGGCGAGGCTGGGCTTCGATGGTGGGTGCTTCTGCCTGGTCCGCGCGCCGGCCCCTCGAAGCTCGAAGAGCACCGCGGGGAGACCCGCTCCCGCGGGCCGGCGCGTGGCACCCCCTTCTGACGCCGTCGCCGCCCCCGGGTTTCATCCGGAGCCCCGGGCCGGCGGCCCGCCCGGCGTCACGGGGCCGCGGTGAAGATGGACTCCGGCACGCGATACTGCTTCAGCGCCATGTCGCGCAGGGCCTGGGCGGTCGTCGGTTGCCGGGCCGTCACAAAGTTGCGGTACAGTCCCGCGCACGCCTCGCCCAGCTGTCGATGGACGATGGGGTTCTTGTCGTCGAGCAGGTGATTCGCGCCCTTGGTGACGATGGGCACCGGCGCAAGGCCGAGCGCCTCGTAGCATTTCTGCAGGTTGGCCCAGCCATCGGCGTTGGTCGGCTGGAGGATGAGTCCGGCCAGGAATTGGATCGCCCCCGCGTCGTACCGCCCGGCGAAATAGCGGGCGGCGCCAACGAACAGGTAACCATCGGCCTCGCCGGGCGCGAGCCGCTGGGCGTAGAGGCTGGCCGTCTCGGATTCCGCCCAATTTCCCAGCCGCAGGTAGGCCAGCCCGAGTTCGAGGTAAATCCGGAAGTTGCCCACGTCCGCCAGGTCTCCGGGCTGGTGCCCGCGACCCAGGCCGGCCCGGTGCGCGGCGGCGTTGGCCCAGCGGTCCACCGCCCGCGCCCGCAGCAGGACGTCGACGGCTTTCCGGTAGAACCGTTGGGCTTCACCCGCCTGGTTGCGCTGGGCGAGGAAGTCGCCCTTGCGCCGGTAGTACGTGCCGAGGTCGTAGAAAAGCGTGTCGTCCTGGCGCTCCGGGGCGAGCGGCGTCCGGTCGAGCACGGTGAGGCCGAGCTCGGCCCGCGCGATGGCCGCGTCCACGGCGGGTTCGTCGTGCCCGGCATCCCAGAGCGCGTTGGCCAGGCCCTTGTGAACCTTGAAGCTGTCGGGGACGGCGGCCACGGCGCTGGTCCAGAGGGTGAAATTGTCCTGCCAGTCGGCATTGCGGATGTGGGTGCGCAGCGCGAGCAGCGCCACCGCCAGCGCCGGCAGCACCCGGGCGGCGGGCGCCAGCCAGCGCGGTTCCGCCACCGCGGCGCGGGCGAGCGCCGCGCCCATCGGCCGCAACGCCAGCGCGGCCACCAGACAAAAGCCGATCGACGGCAGGTAAAGGAAACGCTCCGCCATGATGCTGCCGATGGGCAGCAGCAGGTTGGTGGTCGGCAGCAGCATCAGGAAGAAGAACAGCACGCCCCAGGCGAACGGCGAGCGGCGGCGGCGCGCGCGCAGCGCCGCGCCCAGCAGCCCCGCCACGGCGGCGAGCGCCAGCCATACGTACAGGCCCTGCCACCAGTGCGCGGCCTCGCCGAACAGCGGAATCTGGTTGTAGGAATAGTCGCACGACAGCGTGCCGGGCAGCACCAGCAGGCCGAGGTAGCGGCCCACCACCCCGAGGGCCGTCAGCAGGCCCTGCCCGGGCCGGGCAAAGGCGATGGGATTGTCGACAAAAAACTGGCCGTAAACCGGGGTGATATAGAGCAGCCGGTGGCGCGCCCACAGCAGGAGGACCACGGCCGGCAGCAGCGTGATCCACCCGGGGAGGACGAACGCGCGCGCCGCCGCCGGCAGGCGCTCCCGCCAGCCCGCGCCAGGCAGCTCCGGCCAGCGCCACAGCCCGTCGTACAGCACCACGAAGGCCGCGATCATGATCGCGTTCTCCTTCGCCAGCACGCCGAGGCAGGTGATGACCACCACGCCCGCCAGCCACGGCAGCTTGCGCCAGCCGCCCGCCGCCGCGGCGCGCAGGTAGCACCAGCCGGCGCCGAGAATCGAGAGGGTCGCCAGCAGGTCGGCGCGGCCGACGATGTTGGTGACCGATTCCACATTCACCGGGTGCACCGCGAAGAGCGCGGCCGCCAGCAGCGACAGACGCAGGCGGCGGGTCAGGCGGTGGAGGACGATCAGCACCATCCAGGCGTTGGCCCAGTGCAGCAGGAAATTCACCCCGTGGTAGCCGGCGACGCGTTCGCCGTTGCCGAGCACGACGCGGTTGAACAGGTAGCTCAGCGTGGTGAGCGGGCGGTAAAGATCGCTTGCCGCGTACGGCCACCAGTAGTTCTGCGTGAAGATCAGCCGCAGGTTCTGCGCGTTCCAGGCCTGGATGCGCGGGTCCTGGGTCAGCACGACCTTGTTGTCGAGCGTGAGTCCGGCCGTGAAGGAATTGCTGTAGGCCAGCAGCGTGGCAAGCCCCAGCGCGAGGCCGAGCACGACCAGCACGCGTCCGGCGACGGGGGTGGGCGCGGGTCCGGCAGCCGGAGCACTGGGGAAAGTGGAGCCCTGCACGGGGAGAGTGGGTGGGCGGACGACTGTGGCGGCCCGGCGCGCCCTTGGCAAGGAGCAGCCGCGGCCGTTCTTACACCTCGTCCGGCGTGAGCCAGCGGAAGCCGACGATCGCGAAACGCCGGCCGTAGGTCTGGTTGGCCGGGGTGAGGCCGGTCGCGGTTTCGGGCGGATCGGCGGGATCCACGTAGTCCGGCAGCCGCTGCACGACGGCCTCGCACCAGGCCCGGGCCGTGATCGCGCCGGTCACCGGATTCATCGCGTCGCCGTAGGCGCGCACGAGAAACGTGTCGGAGCGCACCGCCAGCACCGGCCCGAGGACACTGAGCACGTCGGCCTGCGCGAGCCAGCCCGGCGCCAGCGTGGCGCGATGGCCCTCCGACGCGGCCGGCCACGCCAGCCCGGGGCTCGG
>CAZAFS010000093.1:7361-9869 GCA_964484165.1 uncultured Opitutaceae bacterium
AGGCCAGGCGCTGGCCGTTGAGCGACGCGAGCTGCGCCGACCAGGCCTCGACCGAGGTGGAGTTGACGTTGAACGCGCCGTCGACGAGCAGATGCGCCGCCGCCGTGTCGTAGTCATGCAGGGCGGCGGCGGGCGGCGGTGCGCCGGCGGCGTCCCAGGGCACAAGGCGCCGGTTGAGCGGCGTCGCGGCCTCCGCCGGCAGCGTGGAGAAGAAGAACCGGTCCCAGAGCGCGTCGTTGAGGCGGTGGTTGAAATCCGCCGTGCCGTCGGGCGTGTGCGGGTCGGCGTACGCCTGGCCGGCGGTGTAGGCCGGGCCGGCGGCGGCCGGCTGCAGATTCGCGTGCTGCAGCTGCGCGAGCGAATGCAGCCCGGCGCGCGGCACGTGAAAGAGGGTGACATACCGCTGCCCGCCGTCGCTGGCGCGGTGGCCGGGCCCCCAGAAGGCGTAACTGCCGTCGAGGATGGTGTTGTCGCCGCCATCGCGCGGCGTGGCGGCATGGTACAGCGGATTGCGGCCCCACGCCGGCAGCACCCCGCTCACCGGCGCGCGCAGGTTGAAATCCGCGAGCCAGCGCAGACCGGTGGCATCGCCCGGCGCATTCTCGCTGTCGGACGCCAGGCGCAGCCCGGCGCGCACCGGGGCGCCGAGCACCGGCATGAGGCCCGCGACGTCGGGCGCGTTGGCCGCGGTGTCGGTAACGACCTGCAGCGGGCCGCCGCCAACCAGGGAAAGTTCAAAGCCGGCGGTGCCGCCCGCGACGCGCACCTGCAGATCGGCGGCGGAGGCATGCGCCGGGGCGGCGAGGTCGCGATAGGCGTGGCCGCCGCCGCCCGCGCCCGGGGCCAGCACCAACCCGGCGCCCGGCTCGTAGGGCACCGCGGTCCCCGGCGCCGCCGCCAGCGCAAACGCCCGGGCTTCGCCGGGCTGAAAGCCCGCCTGGGGAATCACGAACTGCGGATCATCCCCGAGCAATTCGGCCGGCCGGCCGGTCACCGTCGCCACCTCCTCGCCCGCCGGCGGGTTCCGCAGTGCGATGGCGCCCGTCTGCCGCCACACCAGCCGGTAATCCGCCGGCGCCAGCGCCACATCGTAGGGATTGCCCAGCACCACCAGCGGCTGCAGCAGCAGGCGGAACCGTCCGTCCACCCGGGCGCCGCCCCACACGATCTGCACCAGCAGCACCACCGGATGCACGCCGTGCTGCGCGGGCGCCGGCGCGCGCGGTGCGATCTGCCAGCCGCCGCCGGCGGTCTGGGCCGGGCGCAACTGATAAAAGGAACGCACGAGATCCCACGCCGGGCCCCCGGGGAAAACCTCGCCCGCCGGCTGGGGCGCGCCCGGCTCGAGCCCGCGCGTGAGGTCCCGCTTCAGCCCGCCCGCGCGCGCATCGGCCAGCACGCCGCGGGAAAACGTGGTGAGGTCGTGGAACCGGTCGCGCAGCGTGGCCAGGCTGAAGCTGGCATCGGCGTAGGGGATCTGGTCCGGCACCAGCACGCGGGCGAGGCGGTCGCGCAGGGCGGCGCCCGCCGCCGTGTCCCCCTTGGCGGCGGCATAGGCCGCGAAACCCGCGGCGAGTTTCTCCAGGCCGCACTGCTGCGCCGACTGAAATTGGCAGAGGTTGTCCGCGGTGCCGGGCGCGGCGCCGGCGGCGGGATTCACCAGATTGAACCGGGCCTTCACCCCCTCGTCGCCCGCCCACCAGGCGTAGTGGCCCACCGTTCGCGGCCCGGCCAGGGCGGGCAGATCGGCGGCGCGCAGGGGTTGCGGCGCGAGTTTGATGCGCTGGGCCGGCGCACCCACGGGTGAGCGCAGCAGCCACACGGAGTTGTTGCCCGGCGCCGGATCGGCGACGGCGGCGGCGGGCGTGCAGGCGAGCGGATCGCCCTCGTTGCCGCTCACCAGCCATGTCAGCGGCGCGGGCGAGGCGGATCCGGCGTCCCACACGCCCGTCCAATAGGGGTTGGCGACCGGTTCGGGCCGCAGATCCGCGCGCGCCGTCACCCGCCGGTCGGGCCCGCCGCAGGCCTGCAGCCGGCCCAGGGCGAGTTGCAGGGCCAGAAGCGCGTTCTGCCGCGCCTGCGCCGCCTGCTGCGCCTGGCCCGCGACGCCGGTTTCAATGCGGTTGAGCGTGCCCAGGCTCAGCAACAGGAGCACGACCATGGCGAGCAGGGCCAGGGTGAGCAGCAAGGCAAAGCCGCCGCGAACGCCGTCCGGCCGCGCGCTCAGGCGGGCCAGGGCCGCGCCGCGGCTGTTCGCGCATAGGGGAGTCATCGGTCGAACAACCGGGTGTCACCCTCCCCGATGCCGCACCTGCCCGCGGCGGTCAACGGCGCAGTGCGATGGCCGCGCCTCGCTCCCGCCTCACCGGCGAGTGCGGCGCCGGCCGCCCGCCGCCAGCGCCAGCCACGCGCCGGTCACGAAGCCGCCGACGTGCGCCCACCAGGCCACGCCGGCGCCGCCGCCGCCACGCCCGCGAGCAGATAGAACCCCAGGAAGCGGAACGGCCC
>CAZAFS010000094.1:0-4921 GCA_964484165.1 uncultured Opitutaceae bacterium
GGGGTCTACACCGGACGTCGGGTGCTCGTCACGGGCCACACCGGCTTCAAAGGAGCGTGGCTGACCCGGTGGCTCATGAGCCTGGGGGCCCGGGTGGGTGGCTACGCCCTGCCGCCGCCGACCAATCCCAGCCTTTTTGCCGCGCTGGACTGGAGCGGACTGGATCATTGCATCGGTGATGTGCGCGACGCCGCGGCGTTGGCCGCACGCGTTGAAGGCTTTCAGCCCGAGGTCATCTTTCACCTGGCGGCCCAGCCGCTGGTCCGGCGTTCATATGCGGAGCCGGTGGAGACGTTTGCGACCAACGTCCTGGGCACGGTCCATCTGCTCGAAGCCGTCCGCCGGGCGCGCCGGCCGTGCGCCGTGGTCGTGGTAACGTCGGACAAATGTTACCAGGAATCCGACGATCGGCGGCCGCGAACCGAGACGGATCCGCTCGGCGGACGCGATCCCTACAGTGCGAGCAAGGCATGTGCGGAGATGGTGGCCGCCGCCTACGCCCGGGCGTTCTGCGGACCGGACGGCCGGCTGGCGCTGGCGACGGCGCGGGCGGGCAATGTGATCGGCGGCGGCGATTGGGCGGAAGACCGAATCGTGCCGGACTGCATCCGTGCGTTGCAGGCGGGCCGGCCCATACCGGTGCGACGCCCGGACGCCATGCGCCCCTGGCAGCATGTGTTGGAGCCGCTGAGCGGTTACCTGTGGCTCGGGGCACGCTTATGGCTGTCGGCATCTCAGGGACAGGCGGGATTGACCGGGGCGTTCAATTTTGGTCCCGAGCCGGACGGGCATCAGAAGGTGCGCGTTCTCGTCGAGGCCGTGCTGCGGCACTGGCCGGGGCGATGGGAGACCGCTGCGACGGCGGATGACCCGCATGAGAATGAATGTCTGCAGCTGTCGATCGACCGGGCGGCGCACGAGTTGGGCTGGCGGCCGGTCTGGGATTTCTCCACTGCCGTCGAGCGGACCGTGCGGTGGTATCGGAAGGTGGCCAACGAAGGATCCAGCCGCGCCACCGAGCTGACCGACGCCGACCTTGCCGCCTACGGGCAAACGGCCCTGAAACTCGGCCAGCCTTGGGCACGATGACCACCGCGGTGAACGCGCTGGCAACTGTCGATACGGAGCATGTGCTCCGGCATGCGGCCGGGGTCTGGCCAGCGATGGCGGGCTGGCGCCTGTTTATCACGGGCGGCACCGGCTTTTTCGGCTGCTGGCTTCTGGAGACTCTTCAGGCCGCCAACCGACGATTTGATCTGGGCATCGAGGCCACGGTGCTTTCCCGCGATCCCACGGCGTTTGCGCGGCGCGCCCCGCATTTGGCCGCCGGGATCCGCTGGGTGAAAGGGTCCGCGGTCGATTTCACGCCGGCCTTGGTGGCGCGGGAACTGGGCGTGGAACCGGAGCACCTGGCCTTTGACGCCGTCATCCACCTGGCGACCGAGGCGGACAACGCGCGCACGGTGGCCGATCCTGCCGCCGCCATCGAGGCGATCGCCGGCAGCACCCGGCAGGCCCTGGAATTTGCCGCCGCCGCCGGGGCCCGGCGGTTCTTGTTCACGAGCTCCGGTTCAATCTATGGCCGTCAACCGCCGGAACTGGAGCGAACCCCCGAGGATTTTCCGGGTTCGCCTGATCCGGCCCACCTGAGCGCCGCCTACGCCATCTCCGGCCAGGCCAAGCGCGATGCCGAGCTTCTCTGTACGACCTTGGACGCGGAAAAGGGCCTGGAGGTGGTGATTGCCCGCTGCTTTGCGTTTGCCGGACCGTACCTGCCGTTGGATTCAAAGTTCGCCTTTGGCAATTTCCTGGCCGACGCGCTCGGCGGCCGGGATATCGTCGTCAAGGGCGACGGAACTCCGGTGCGTTCGTATCTTTACGCCGCCGATCTGGCCGTCTGGCTCTGGACGCTCCTGGTGCAGGGAAAGGCCGGTCGTCCCTACAACGTGGGTTCCGAGGCAGCCGTCAACATTGCCACGCTGGCTGAAACGGTGGCCCGACTGGTGGCGCCAGGGCGGAAGGTCAGAGTCGTGGGGACGCCCAATCCCATGGTGCCGGTCGACCGCTATGTCCCCTCCACCCGGCGCGCCCGGGAGGAATTGGGCCTGGGGGAGAAGATCGGCTTGGAGGAGGCGATTCTGCGGACGGCCGAGTGGGCCCGCCGCGGGGGTGCCAACTCCTGAGGTTCATTTTCTGGGCGACATGCCGTTTCCTGTTGGCCCCTCGCGGCGATTGCCGGTGGTGGGTCAGTTTGTGTAGGTCGGGCTTTCCTGTCCGCCATAGCCTTGGCGACGGCGGAATGCCCGACACTGAAGCCGCCGACCTCCCTCTGTCGGGGATAAACGGCCGATAAACCCCGATCTACAGCCGCCGCTGAATTCAGGCAAACTGACCCACTACCCGATTGCCGGGGCGCTTGCGCTGCCCGCACCAAACGCTCATCCTCCTCCATTCATGGGCATGACGGGGACAACTTTGGGAACGAGCCTGCCTCCACGGCCAGAGAATCCGCTGGATCCTCGTCTGCTGGCGCTCTATCGCACGGCCACTCCCGCAGCGAAGCTCGCGGTCGTGACTCGGCTCAATGCTGCCTTGATTGGACTCAAGGCCGCCCAGTTGGCCGCGACCCGTCCAGAGTGGACGCCGGACCGGCGCCAGCTTGAACTCCGCCGCTGGTGGATGGCCGCCCGGGATTGAACGGCCGCACGACTCGGTCGCCCATGTGGGACTGGCTTTTCCAATTCATTGATCCGCTGGAACGCAGCGCCATTCCTTATGCGCTGGTGGGATCGGTGGCCTCCTCGATCTATGGCGAACCGCGTGCGACCAACGATCTCGATGCAGTCATCCAAATTGAAACCAATGATGCGCCACGGTTGATCGCCGCGTTTTCATCGGACCGGTTTTATGTCCCTCCCGAGGCGGTGGTGCTGGCTGAAATAGGCCGGGCTCATGGCGCGCATCTAAACGTGATCGCCTTGGACTCCATGACCAAGGCGGATCTTTATCCTCTGCCGGCGGGACAGCAGGATTGGTTTCGGCGCCGCCGCGCTCTTCCCGTGGGGGAACGGCGGGTGTGGCTGGCCGCCCCCGAGGTGGTGATTCTCCACAAGCTTCTGTTCTATCGCGAGGGAGGAGGAGAGAAACACCTGCGCGATGTCCGGGTGATGATGGCGACGCTGGGCGCCGAACTGGATCGGCCATGGCTGCAAGCTGAAGCGGCCCGACTTGGCCTTGTGCTCCCACCGGAGGCGATGGCAGAAGGTTGAACCATTCACTCCTCTGCTCCCTTTTCGCCTTTACCGTCCCTTTCCCTTTCACCCTCACTCTCACCCTCACCTTCACCCTCCCTTCAGGATGCTCTTCATCCTTGAGATGGCCAACAACCACATGGGCGATGTTGCCCATGGCCGGCGCATCATCCGCGAATTGCGCGAGGCCTGCGCCGGATTCGATTTCCGTTTTGCGGTCAAGCTCCAGTACCGCCATCTGCCCGACTTCATCCACCCGGACTACCGCCGCCGGACGGATTTGAAGTTTGTGAAGCGGTTCTCGGAAACGGCCTTGAGCTGGGACGATTTCCGGCGGCTCAAGGACGCGATCGCCGCCGCGGGCTTTCTGTCCGTCTGCACACCGTGGGACGAGGCGTCGGTGGACAAGATCGTCGAACACGGCTTCGACTATTTGAAAGTGCCGAGCTGTTATCTCACCGACTGGCCGCTGGCGGAGAAGATCGCCGCCACGAACCTGCCGTTGATCGTCTCCACCGCGGGTGAGCCGTTCGAGGAAATCGACCGCATTGTCAGCTTTTACCAGCACCGCAACAAGCGGCTGGCGATCATGCATTGCGTGGGGGAATACCCGACGACGGACGCCAACTTGCAGTTGAATCAGATCGAACTCCTGCGCCGCCGCTATGCCGACGTGGAGATCGGCTACTCGACGCACGAAAAGCCCGACCAGTTTGAAGCGGTGATGATGGCGATCGCCAAGGGTGCCACCATCTTCGAGAAACACGTGGGTGTGCCGACGGAGCAGTACCGTCTCAACGCCTATTCCGCCACGCCTGCGCAGGTGCGCCTCTGGCTGCAGGCGGCCCAACGCGCCGTGGACATGGCCGGCGTGACCGGGCGACGCCACGAGTTCTCCGCCGCCTAGCGCGGCACGCTGGCAGAACTGCGCCGGGCGGTCTTTGCCCGCCGCGACCTTCGGCCGGGCGAGGTGATCCGGCTGGAGGATGTGTTCCTTTCGATTCCGGGCCGGCCGGGCCAGTTGGTGGGTCAGGATCTGTCGAAATACACGGAGTTTCGCCCTTCGCGGGCATACGCGGCGCAGGAGGCGATCATGCGCGACGGAGTGACTGCCACCGACACGCGCAGTCTGGTCCACGGCGTCGTGCACGACGTCAAGGCGCTCCTGAAGGCTTCCGGCGCCATCGTGCCCGCCCAGCTCGAACTCGAACTCTCGCACCATTACGGCTTGGAGCGATTCCGCGAATTCGGCTCGATCGCGATCACCGTGGTCAATCGCGAGTACTGCAAACGGGTCATCATCATGCTGCCGGGCCAGCGCCATCCCGAGCAATGGCACAAGCTCAAGGATGAGACGTACCACCTGCTATACGGCGAGATCGACCTCCAGCTTGGCGAGGTGCGGCGCCGTTGCGTGAAAAACGACGTGGTCATCATTCCCCGGGGGGTGAAGCATTCGTTTTCGAGCCCGGCGGGCGCGGTCATCGAGGAGATCTCGTCGGCGTATTCCCAGGGTGACTCCTATTACACGGATCCCGCCATCATGCAGGATCCCAACCGCAAGACCTACGTCACGAACTGGATGGAGTAGGCCGGCGCGCCGGTGAGAGTGAAGGTGAGGACCTATGCAGGAACGGGACAAGCTGAAAGGCTATGGCGCCTACCAGAAA
>CAZAFS010000094.1:5021-9820 GCA_964484165.1 uncultured Opitutaceae bacterium
GTGAGGACCTATGCAGGAACGGGACAAGCTGAAAGGCTATGGCGCCTACCAGAAAGCGCTGGAGCTGTTTGACTACGTCGTAGCGGACCTCGAACCATTCCTCGGAAATCCGGCGCTTCACCGGCTTATTGCCCAGCAATACGCCAGCGCTGACTCCATCGCCTCCAACATCGAGGAAGGCTACGGTCGGGAATCGAAGCGCGATTATGCGCATTTCCTGATCATTTCGCGCGGATCAACGCAGGAGACGGCCGGTCGCTATGGGCGGCTCAAGCATTGGCTGTCGGCCGATCTAATCGCCAAACGCGTTGCATTGTGCGGCGAAATCATCGGCATTCTTTCCGCCACAATCAAAACGCTTCGAAGCGACGGCCAGTTGCGTTGATGCCTGTGCTTGCGCTTCACTTTCACCCTCCCTTTCACTTTCACCCTCCCTTTCCTCTCCTTTGAAACTCTCCGATTACGTCGTCGACTTCCTGATCCAGCGGGGTCTCAAGCACATCTTTCTGCTGCCGGGCGGCGGGTGCATGCATTTGACGGATTCGGTGGGGAAACGGCCCGAGCTGACTTATGTGTGCTGCCTGCACGAGCAAGCCTGCGCCTTCGCCGCGGAGGCTTACGGCGAGTATACGAACAACTTCGGTTGCGCGCTCGTGACGGCGGGCCCGGGCGGCACCAACGCCCTGACCGGCGCTGCCTGCGCCTGGATCGAATCGTCGCCGTGCCTTTTCATCTCCGGTCAGGCCAAGCGCGCCGATCTGATTTCGAGTCAGCCGCTGCCGGTGCGCTCGATGGGCCAGCAGGAGGTGGACATCGCCGCGGTGGTCCGGCCCATCACCAAATACGCCGTCACCGTGCTCAATCCGGCGGAAATCCGTTTTCACCTGGAGAAAGCGCTTTGGCTGGCCACGCACGGGCGCAAGGGACCGGTGTGGCTCGATCTGCCGCTCGACGTGCAGGCATCCCAGATCGATCCGGCGGCGCTGGCCGGATTCATCCCTCAGCCCGAGGAAAGGCGCGGTTTCACCGCGGAAATTGGGCAGGCCCTGCAAGCCCTGGCGCGGGCCCGACGTCCGGTCATCTATGCCGGCAACGGGGTGCGCACGGCCGGCATGGTGGAAACCTTCCGCCAACTGGTGGAGCGCCTGCGCGTGCCGGTGTTGCTCACCTGGAAGGCGGCGGATTTCCTGCCGGACGATCATGCCTGCTACATCGGACGCCCGGGTGGAATCGGACAACGAGCGGCCAACTTTGCCCAGCAGAAGGCTGATTGGATCCTCGTGCTCGGAGCGCGGCTGGACCTACCTTCGGTGGCCTTCAATCATGCCAATTTCGCGCCACGGGCGTTCAAGCTATTCGTGGATGTCGATCCGGCGGAACTGGCCAAGTTCAAGGCAAAGATCGACGTGCCGGTCTGCGCGGACCTGGCGTCATTTCTGCCGGAATTTCTCGCGGCGCTCGGCAGCCATGCCTGGCCGGATGTTTCGGCCTGGCGGGACGAGTGTCGCGAATGGATCGCCCGGTTTCCGGTCGTGTTGCCCGAGCATCGGAAGCAGGCCGCGGGCACCGTCAGCACCTACGTGCTGATGGAGGTGCTGTCCGACCTGCTGGGGCCGGACGAGGTGATTGTTCCCGGCAGTTCCGGTCCGTGCAGCGACATTTTCTACCAAGCATTCCGCGTGAAGGCGGGCCAGCGGATTCTCAATGCGCCGGGTCTGGGGGCGATGGGAACCGGTCTGCCCGGCAGCATCGGCTCAGCGTTGGCCGCGGGCGGACGTCGCGTGGTCAACATCAACGGGGAGGGCGGCTTTCAGCTCAACCTCCAGGAGTTGGAGACGGTGCGCCGCCTGCAGCTCCCGGTGAAGTTCATCGTGCTGGACAACGGCGGCTACCGTTCGGTGGTGACGATGCAGCGCAGCCATTTTCAGGGTCGCTTGGTCGGGGCCGAGTCTTCCAGCGGTTTGACCATGCCGGACACCGGTCGCGTGGCGGAGGCCTACGGGATTCCGGTGCTTCGCGTAAGTGCCACCGACCGGCTGCGGGAGGTGCTGGCGGAAGCGTTGGCTGGTCCGGGCCCGGCCGTGTGTGTGGTGAAGACATCCGTGGACGAGATGACGGCGCCGCGGGCCACTTCGGAAGTGCGGCCGGATGGCACCATCGTCTCGAAGCCGATGGAAGACATGTGGCCGTTTCTCGATCGGGCCGAGTTTGGCGCCATCATGAAGGAGTAGGTGGTGAGAGTGAAAGTGAGAGTGAAAGTGAGGGTGAAAGTGAGGGTGAGAGTGAGGGTGAGAGTGAAAGTGGGAGAGAGCGTCGAGGGCCGGGTAATGCCATGAAGGGAACAATGCATCTGACCAGGGGCGGCGGCGCAGCGACTTTCAACCTTGGACTTTAGGCCGGCAGTCCCATCACTTGTGCCATGAGTCGGCCTTCCGTTCACGACCGCATCAACGAGCTTCTGGCCGAATCCCCCGAGTCGGCGGCGCAGCGGGAGCGCGACACCTGGCCGGCGCTTTTGCGCGGAACCGATGGATCGGTGGTGCTCTTTGGGGCCGGCCGCCTCGGCCGGCTCTGCGCCCGGGCGTTGCGGCGCGGCGGTCTGACGCCTCGAGCATTCTGCGACAACAATCCGAAAATCCACGGGACGACGATCGAGGGGGTGGAGGTCGTTAGCGTTGAGGAGGAGGTGCAGCGGTATGGCGCGTCCGCTATGTTTGTCGTGGCTGTCTGGACCGGCACGGCGCGCGAAAGCATGGTGGAACGAATGGCCTTTCTGCGCGGGCTTGGGTGCCAATTTGTGACGAACTACGCGCCGCTCATCTGGGCGCTCGGCCGCGACGAAATGCCCTTTCACTCGTTCGATCTGCCCTCGCGGGTGCTCGAGCACGCGCCGGCGCTGCGGGAACTGGCCCGGTCGTTCAATGATCCCGGGTCCCTGGCGACGTTGCAGGCAACCTTGCGCCAGCGGCTGCATGGCGAATTCGATGAAACACCGCCGGCCGCCGACCAGTATTTTCCGCGGGATGTTTTCTCGCTTCGATCTGACGAGGTGGTCGTCGATGGAGGGGCTTACACCGGCGACACGCTGGACGGATTTCTGGAGCGGACTGGATCCAAGTTTCAAAGGTATCATGCGGTTGAGCCCGACCGCGCCAACGCGGCGCAATTGCGGCAGCACATTGCCGGTCTGCCGGCCCAAGTCCGGGAACGAATCACGGTCCACGAGGTGGCGCTCCACTCGCACAACGAAGAGCTGGGCTTCGTGGAGAACGGGAGCCCGACCTCGATGGTTGTCCGGGGCGGCGGCCGGAGCGTGGCCGGGCGGGCGCTCGATTCGCTGCTACCGGATGCAGGGGTGACTTTCCTCAAACTGGACGTGGAAGGCGCCGAGCGGGAGGCGTTGCGGGGCGCCCGGACGGTCATTTCGCGCGGTCGTCCGGTCGCGGCGGTGTGTGTTTATCATGGCCCCCGCGATCTCTGGGAAATTCCGCGCGTCCTTCGCGAATACCTGCCGGATCATCGGTGTTTTCTGCGCCAGCATCAGTTCGATGGCTACGAGCTGGTGATTTATGCCGTACCGCCGGAACGCTGTGCGGCAAAAGCGAGTTGACGAGAATGAAAACAGAGGGACAGGTGTATCTGAAACCTGAAGCTTCGAGCTTTCGCCTCGACCGGATCTCCTTGTGACTTGGAACTTGGAACCTGGAACTTCGGATCTCCGCCCGTGTCCCGTCTGCGGTAGCCATGACCGCCGGGTATTGTATCGCCAGCGATTCCTCGATGGCCCGCTGGGCGATGGTTACGACGTGGTGGTTTGCGCGGGCTGCGGGGCTGGCTTTGCCGACGGTATTCCGTCGCAGGCGGAGCTCGACGCCTATTACGCCGAGCGATCCAAATACACCTATGATCAGGCTGGCGGGGCTGAATCGCCATATGACTTCCGGCGGTTCGAGCAGATCGCGGATCAGGTCGTGCCGTTCTTGTCGTCGCGCGAGGCACGGATCCTCGATGTCGGCTGCGCCACCGGCGGGTTGCTGGCGGTATTAAAACGACGCGGGTACGCGAACGTCGTCGGCGCCGACCCTTCGCGGGTCTGCGCGGCGGCGGCCCGGCGCCTGCATGGCGTGGAGGTGCGGGTGGCGACCCTGGCGCAGCTGGCCGAGTGGAAGGAGCGGTTCGATCTCATCCTGCTGGTCGGCGTGCTGGAACACCTGCGCGACGTCCGGCTGGCGGTGGACACCGTGGCGCGATTGCTCGGGCCCGACGGCCGGTTGTATTGCGCCCAGCCTGACGTGGCGGCGTTTGTTGATTGCGTGAATGCGCCCTATCAGCAGTTCAGCGTCGAGCACGTGAACTTTTTTTCGGAAGCGTCGCTCAATCGTTTGCTGGCCACGTGCGGTCTCGCCCCCCGCCGGACCTGGCACTGGCTGGTGGAATGGCGTGAAGGGGTGACGGATTCCGTCCTCAGCGGCTTGTATTCGCCTGCGGCGAAAGTCCCAGGTCCCAAGTCCCAAGTTTCAAGGAATCGACCAGCACCCACGGCAGCTCCGCAGATCAGTGGTTCTGCGTCTTTGCCCACCGCCGCAGGCGCGCCACTTTCACTTTCACCCTCACCTTTGAGGGACGAGGTGACGGAGCCATCGTTGGAGCGCTATCTGGAGCAGTGCAGGGCAGGGGACGAAAAGGTGCTGGCACGCATAGAGGAACTGGTGCGCAGTCAGGAGCCAGTTCTCGTCTGGGGTGCTGGAACCTTGACCCGCCGGCTGCTGGCGACCACGTCACTCGGCCAAGCCAACATT
>CAZAFS010000095.1:0-9568 GCA_964484165.1 uncultured Opitutaceae bacterium
CCGGGTTGAGCGCCGCGTCGGTCTGGATGATGTGGTCGATGGCCCGGCCGGACTGCGCGCGCAGCGAGCGGCCCACGGCGCTCACGATGCCCGCCGTGACGGTCTGCTGGAAACCCATCGGGCTGCCGATCGCGACCGCGATCTGCCCCGGGCGGACGCGATCCGAGTCGGCCAATTCCAGGTGCGTCACGTCGGTCGCGCCGACGCGCACCACGGCGAGATCCGTGTCCGGATCGTCGCCGATGAGCTCGGCGCCGAGGCGGCGGCCGTCGCCCAAAGCAGCGCGGAAGACGCGGGCTCCGTGGACGACGTGGCTGTTGGTGAGGGCGTAGCCGTCCGGCGAGATGAAAAAGCCCGAGCCGCTGCCGTCCGCGGCGGCGGGGCCGCCGACTTCGAGATGGATGACCGCCGGGCCGGCCCGCTCGACCGCGCCCGCGACGCTCTCGGAATACGCGTCGAGCAGAGCGTCGTCGGCCGGCGGCCGTTCGGTGGTGGTGACTCCGGCGATGCCCGCGTCACCGGACTGAAAAACGGATTGCGCATGCATGATCACCCAAGTTGCAGGCGAATCTCCCGGATGCAAACGGCCGGCCGGGGGCTGTTCTCCTGGCCCGGCGGCTTGGAACGCTTGTAACGTATTACGTTACAGATTGGCTTGGGTCGGGGAGCGAAGTGGGACGCTCTGCTCCCTCACTCCCTCATTCCCTTACTCCCGTTCCGCACCCGTTGGGATTTGGAGCTTCCCGGCCTCGCCGGGCGCTAACGGCGCTCGAACACCAGGGTGGTGTTCTGCTGACCCAGGAACGAGTTGGCGGAACGCTGGATCGTCAGCACGTCGCCGCCCTCGCTCAGGCTCCAGGTGTCCTTCACGGTCATCTTGGCGCCCGGCGGGCCCCAGGCGAGGGACACGGTGGAGTCCAAGTTGAGCTGACGGCCGTCGGCGGACAGGCGCGCCGTCGTGACGCGCGGCGAGTTCATGAAGACCGACTGGGACTCGGCGCCGTCCAGGGTCAGCTTTTCCTCCGTCACCTGGTCGTCCGCGTATTCGAGGATGCGGGTGGTCCGGATCGTCAGCTCATTGCCGTGCTGGATCACGTCCAGTCGCGCCGGCGAAAAACTCGCCCCCATTCCCCCCAACGCACTCCTCGTCTCGTCCAGCACCCAGGAGCCCGAGAAGTCGGCGGGGACGGGGTCAAAATGCAGGGGCGGCAGACCGGAGGCCTGCCGGACCGGCGCCATCACGCTCCAGTAGGCCGGGTCCTCGAGGCTGAGGATGCGCGGGTCGTGCATGAGCGCGGCGTAGTCCTTCCGCGACGTGTTCCGGACCATGCCGGTCCAGGTCCCGTAATAAACCCACCGCGGCTGTTGCTGCAGAATCTCCGGCGGCGGCGGACTGCCCACTTCGGAAAGCGCGAGGGGTTTCCCCTGCGCCAGCGCCACCAGGCTGTCGTAGTACGACCGGGCAAAGTCGTTCTGGTAGACATCGAGGGCCAGGACATCGACGTAGGCGAGGCCCGGGAAATATTTCGCGTGCTCCATCGACGGATCGTGGACGCGGTCCATGCTCCAGATCCAGATCAGGTTGGTGAGATGGTGCTGGTTCACCAGCCGGTCGAACAGCTGCCGGTAGAGGGCGGCGGTGCCGTGCTCGCCGGGGCGCCCGCCCCACCAGAACCAGTCGCCGTTCATCTCGTGGTAGGGCCGCCAGAGCACGGGCACATGGGCGTCCTGGAGCTGCTGGAGGAAGACCGCGATCGCGTCCACCTGGGCGCACCAGTGCTGGTACAGCGCCGTGCCCGGCGTCAGCACCTCCTGGAACTGTTCGTCGGTGAGCCGGCCCTGGACGCTGGCCAGCCGGTTCGGATCGGCGCCGGGCAGCGGGCGGAACGTCACCGGCTCGTCCGCCGTGGGCGGCACGGCATGCCAGCACATTTCCACCAGCGCGCCGCGCCGATACTGCCGGATCGCCTCCTGCACGATGTCCGGCCGGGCCAGGTACGAGTCGGTGTCGTCGGCCTTGGCGAAGCCCCAGTCGCTGGCGAAGATCGCGGGAGTCTTGCCGAGGTACTTGGCGGCGAACTCGGAGTTTCGGTTCCTGGTGTTGGGGAAGTTGTGCTGGCCGGTCAGCGTGTACCGGCCCGAGAGGTCCTGCAGCATCTGCAGCACCGCCCGCACCTCGGGCGAGGCATTGGGCGTTACTGGCTGGACCGCGCTGCTCCCGTTGCCAGCCGCCCGGGAACCGACGGCAGCGGCGAGCACGACGAGGAGGAGGATCGCGCGCCGGAATTTCATCCCCCCAAGTTTGCCGGCCACCGCCGCCTGTCAACGGGAAGCCGGCGCCGCGCCATAACGGAAACTTTTCATGCCGCCGGCCGCCCGGGGACCATAAGCAACGCGAACATGCTCAAAATTGAGTGTTCTGCGCGCGTGCACGGAGCGGCGCCCCTGCCTACTTACAGCGTGCGCGCACTTGGTCCCTCCCGGTCTCCGGTCGGAGGGCTGGGCGCGTGGCGCCTCCAGTTCTTCTTCCCCATGAAATCCGTCCTGTTGCCGATCCTCGCGCTGGCGGCTGTTTCCGCCGCGCACGCCGGTGTCACCGTCGTCGGCCCTTCGCCCGAGGGGCCGGTCTACCGCGCCGAGGTCCCGTACCTTGGGTTTGCCCGCATCAATGATCCCCAGCGCCAGCCGGAATGGTGCTGGGCCGCGTCCGTTTCGGACGTGTTCCGCTACTACGGTCATCCGATCAGCCAGGAGACGATCGTGCGGGCGGTCTACGGCACCACCGTGAACCTGCCGGCGTTCTCGTCCGAGAAGATCGCCGAGCTGCTGAACCGGGACTGGAAGGACGACAACGGGAAGCGATTCCGCTCCCGGTTGACCGCCGCCTACGACGCCCTGGCGGGCGTGAACGCGATCAACAATGCGATCATGATCGAGAACCTGCGCGCCAGCCGGCCCCTGGTGGTGTGCAACACCCATCACTGCATGGTGATCACCGAGGCCACGTTCACGCAGTTCCGCGTCCTGTCCGTCGGGGTGTTTGATCCCTGGCCTTACGGACCGATGACGCACGACCTGCCGCCCCTCGAACTGGTGCCGGCCCAGATCGTGCTGCCGAACGGGCAACGGGGGCAGTTGATGTTCGTGGCCGCGGTCGAGGTCACGGACCTGCCGTCGTCGGACGGGGACGATCCGCCGGGCGCGTCGGGCGGCGGCGGCGATGCGGCCGACGCGGGCGTCGCCGGGGATTGGGCGGGGATCATCCAGACCCCGATGGGCGGGCTGCACTTCGTCCTGCACGCGACTGGCGACGACGATGACTTGTCCGCCACCGCCGACAGCCCGGACCAGGGCGCCTCGGATTTGCCGGTGGACGAGATCAAGCTCCACGGGAAGGTGCTCAGTTTTAGGATCGACGCGTGGGACATTGCCTACCGGGGCACGGTGAAGGGTGATCATATCAGCGGCACGTTCCGGCAACGCGGCGTGAGCATGCCGTTGCGGCTTGAGAAATCCTCCGATTAACCGGAAGGAACGACGAGGGTGGGGGCGCCAGCCGCCGCCCTTGCGCCGCCGGGCCTAGCCCGCGGCCGGCGAGTCCGCGGCCGCCCGGCGCGCCCGCAGCTCCTGCTCGACCTGGTCCACCCGGACCTGGGTCAGCGGGTAGATCCAGAGCGCCACGGCCTTCAGGACGGCGAACGCCCCGGGCACGACGGAAAAGGCGAGCAGGATGCCCAGCAGCGCGGTGGGGGTCTGGACCACGTCGCGCACGAACCCGAAGCGGGAGAGGAACAGCGGCAGCAGCACGCCCGCGAGCATTGAGCCGGTCTTCAGCGCGAACAGCGAGGCCGAGTACACGAGGGCCGTCGAGCGCCGGCCGAACTTCCATTCGCCGTAGTCGGCGACATCCCCGTACATCGCCCAGACCAGGGCGGAGGTCGGGCCCATGCAGAAGCTGCCGACCGCGTTGACCGCGAGCAGCAGCCCGAAATGGTCCTTCGGCAGCACGTAGAACGAGCCGTAGCAGGCCGCGGTGATCAGGGTCAGCGCGATGGCCAGGATCCGCTTGTCGGCCTGCCGGGCCACCAGGCCGAGGCACCCGGTCCCGAGCATCTGGCAGGCGCCATTCGAGGAGAGGAAGACGGTGGTCCGGTCCATGAACCCGAACAGGACCGGGGTGCCGTCGTCGCCCACGAGGTATTTGAAATAGAACAGCGTGCTGCCCGAGCGCAGGATGATGAAGGTGGTCGAGAAGATCGCGGCGAAAAGCAGCACCACCCACGGCCGGTTGCCCACCAGCTCCCGCAATTCCCCCTTGACGTTGGTTTTCTGCCCGGGCGGCGGGGCGACGCGCTCCTTCGTGGTGGCGAAGCAGACCAGGAACATCACCACGGAGGCCGCGGAGAAGATCGCCATGGTGTGCTGAAAGCCGCGCACCTCGCTGCCCGCGCCGAGCGCGCGCGCCAGCGGCTTGACGAACGAGGAGACCAGGAACGCGCCCCCGAACGCCCCCACGAACCGGAAGCTCGAGGCCACCGTGCGCGTGCGCGACGACGGGCTGATCACGCCCAGCAGCGAGGAGTAGGGCACGTTGATCGCCGTGTAGACCATCAGCATCAGGTTGTAGGTGAGGTACGCGTAGACGAGTTTCCCGGCCGGCCCCAGGGTCGGATTGGCGAAGATGAGGTAGCCGCAGATGCCATAGGGCACGGCCATCCACAACAGGTACGGGCGGAACTTGCCCCACCGCGTCCGGGTCCGGTCGGCGATCAGCCCCATCAGCGGATCGTTCACCGCGTCCCACAGCCGCACACAGAACATCATCGTCGCGATCGCGCCCGGCAGGATGCCCCACACATCCACGTAGTAATACGTGATGAAGATGTTGAAGGTCTGGAAGAACAGGTTCGAGGCCGTGTCGCCGAGGGCGTAGCCGACGTATTCGCGCAGCGACAACCCGTCGCGCGCCGGGGTGGTGGGGGGCGGCATCGGGCCCGACGGTAGCGGCGCCGCAAAGCCCGCAACAAGCCCATTGTGCCGGCGGAGCCCGGGCCTTCCCGAGGGCCGGGGGTGATGTCCCGTCATGGCCTCACTTCAAAGCGTCATTGCGAGGAGACTCGCCGGGCGAGGCGACGAAGCAATCCAACCTGCCTGCGCTCTTCGGACTTCAGCGTGGCCGGACCCAGGTTGGGTCAGAACTGGATCGCCACGGCCCGTTCTGCTGGTCAGCAGAACGGGCCTCGCGATGACAAGCCATCCTGAAGAAGCACTCTAGAAATCCGCGAGCGTGAGCAGCGGCTGCGCGACCTCGAAATACTCGAGCAGGACCTCGACGTCCTCGGTCAGCGGCACGCCCACGCGCGCGCACTCGGCGCCGAGGTAGCGCCAATGCGCCCGCCGCCAGGCGTCCAGGTCCTCGGCCTCGAGCACGGCGTAGCCGGCGTCCACGTCCCGGAAGCGCCGGATCTCGACGCGGGTGACGGTGATGACCGCGACGTCCCGTCCACGCCCGTCGCGCACGACGCTGCGCCGGCCGACGACGGGCGGAAGCTCGCCATCGTGCGCGTACGCCGCCAGGAGGGAGGTTGTTGCGCGCTTCCGGCCCTCCAGCACCCGCCGCGCGGCGGCGTCTTTCGACGCCGGGGACAGGCCGAATTCAGTCACGGGCAGTTCGTCGGGCATGGCGGAAAAGTGGCTGGGAACGGAGGATCTTTGGCGCGCAGCGCTCGCGCCGGGTGTCTGTTTCGTCGGGCGGTTCGGTTCAGGTCGTGGCGAGCTGGACGACGCTGTACGACCGCGGCGGCAGCTTGAACGTCATGCGCGCTCCGGCGGCGGGCGCCGCGAGGGCTTGCGGCGCGACCCGCGCGGGCTGCTCGAACGTGTTGAACGCCTTCAGGTCCGGCCCCGTCAGGGTTTCGCACGCCAGCACGCGCGCGGGCTGCGGATCGCGCCAGTCCAGGACCAGCTCCCGCTCCGCCTCCAAATCGCGATTGAGCATGAACACGCTCGCGCGCCCCTCCGGCGCATCGAGGGTCGCGACGACATCGAGGTAGGGCACCTCGTCGTCGCGGGCGAAATCGGCCCGGAGCCCGACCGCCTGGATCGGATAGGTGTCGGATTCCACGCGCAGATCGAGCACCCGCCCGCGCGCGTACTTGAGCGCCCAGGCGTAGGGATGGTAGATGCTCTGGCGCAGCACCGAGGTCTCGTTCGTCACGAGGGGCGCAATGACGTTGACGATCTGGGCCAGGCAGCCGACCCGCACCCGGTCCGACTGCCGGAGCAGCGTGTTCAGGAATCCGCCCACCAGCAGCGCGTCCTCCAGGTTGTAGACTTCCTCGAGCAGATGCGGCGCGAACGTGCGCTGGCCGTCCCGCGCTTTCGCGTCGCGGGCGCGATACCAGACGTTCCATTCGTCGAACGACAGCCACAGCCGTTTGGGCGACCGCTGCAGGCCCTGCACGTAGTCGCAGACGGCGGCGATCTCGAAAATCTGCCGCTCCATGTCCAGGTTCATCGCGAGATAGCGCGCGGTGCTGTTGCCGGTCAGCTCCGGTGTGTTGCCGTAGTAGTTGTGCAGCGAGATGCCATCCACCAGGTCATAGCATTCCTCGAGGACCTCGCGGTCCCAGGACAGATAGGTGGGCAGGATCGTGTTGCTCGATCCGCAGGCGATCAGCTTGGTCCCCGGGTCGACCACCCGGATCTGCCGGGCGGCATCGCGCGCCTTGCGGCCGTATTCGCGGGCGGTCATGTGGCCCATCTGCCACGGGCCGTCCATTTCATTGCCCAGGCACCAGTACCGCACGCGGTGCGGCTCCTCATAACCGTGCCGCCGCCGCAGGTCGCTCCATTTCGTTCCCCGGGCCACGTTGCAGTACTCGACCAGCGCGACGGCGTTCTCCGGGGTGCCGGTGCCGAGGTTGAAGCCGAGCAGCGGCTCGGTCCCGACCAGCCGGCACCACTCGAGGAATTCGTTCGTGCCAAATTGGTTGGTTTCGAGGGAATTCCAGGCCCGCTCGAGCACGGTCGGCCGCTGGTCCCTGGGGCCGACCCCGTCCTGCCAGTGGTAACCGGAGACGAAGTTGCCGCCCGGATAGCGCATGATCGGCACGCCGAGCTCCTTGACCGCGGCGATGACGTCCTGGCGGTATCCTTTCGCGTCGGCGAGCGGGGAACCGGGCTCGTAGACGCCGGTGTAAACGGCGCGGCCCAGGTGTTCGAGGAACGAGCCGAGCAGCCGGCGGTCCAGCTCCGAGCGATAGCGGGCCTGGTTGATGACCGCCCGGGCGACACCGACGCCGCGGCGGGTTTGGGCGTAACCGATGCTGCTCAACCACGAGCCCGCGGCCAGCACGGCGCCCGAGGAGACAAGCTGCCTTACGAACTGCCGCCGGCTGGTCGTTGGGGTCATGGTTTGGCAATTAAATCAACCGTTGGTCCGATTCAACTTCTCTCTACCCGGGCGGTGCGCTGTAACCACTGATGGGCACTGATTGACACTGATGAAAGCGGTGTAGGGGCGCAGGCTTGCCCGTTCGACAAGCTCATCCATCGACAGGCTCAGGATGACCCTGAGCAAGGTCGAAGGGTCAGGGCCCCGAGCCCGTCGAGGGGCTGCGCCCGCCGCAGGTGCCGAGCCTGGGATGAAGGCGCCTGAGCCCGGTCTTCTGCCACGTGTTTCTGATTTCTCAGCGGTCCAGGCCGCCCCCGGCAGAATGCAAGATCAGTGCCGATCAGCGTGCATCAGTGGTTGAAAGGAGGTCCGACGTCGTCTTGCCGTTTGCGTGGCCCGGTGTTCAATGGCCGCAGCCGCTGCGCCTCCGTGGAAATCCCGGATTCGTCCCCACACCCTCCATTCGCCGCCGCCCATCGCCTCCATGAAACGCCTCACCCTGGTCTTGCTTCTCCTCGGTGCCTCGCTCCCGGCACAGCCGCCGGCCGCGAGCGAACTGATCACCGACGTGCCGATTCACGATCCCGTCATGATCCGGCAGGACGGCACCTACTACGCCTTCGCCACCGGGATCGGCATCGCCGTGTGGTCGTCGACCGACATGGTGCACTGGCGGCACGAAGCTCCGGTGTTCGCGGCGCCACCGGCTTGGGCGGTCGCGGCCGTGCCCGGGTTCCGCGGCCACATCTGGGCGCCGGACATCAGCTGTTACGGCGGCCAGTACTACCTGTATTACGCCTGCTCGGCGTTCGGCAAAAACACCTCCTGCATCGGCGTCGCCACCAATGTCACGCTCGACCCGCGGGCGCCCGACTTCAAATGGGTGGACCACGGCAAGGTCATCCAATCAATCCCTGGCGGGACCAACTGGAACGCGATCGACCCGAACCTGATCACCGACGCCGCCGGCACGCCGTACCTCGTGTTCGGCTCGTTCTGGGACGGGATCAAACTGGTGAAGCTCACGCCGGACCGGCTGCACGTCGCCGAGCCGCTCGACCACCTGCCGACGATCGCGAGCCGCAAGGCCAACCCCGCCGCGTCGAATCCGCCGGCGCTGGCCGGGTTTCCGGTCGACGCCGGAAGCAACGCCATTGAGGCGCCGTTCCTTTTCCGGCACGGCGGCTACTACTACCTCTTTGCGTCGATCGACTACTGCTGCCGGGGCGCGGCGAGCACCTACAAGATGATTGTCGGCCGGGCGGAAGAACTCGCAGGGCCGTACGTCGACGCGGACGGGATGCCGCTGGCGCGCGGCGGCGGCCGGATCCTGCTCGCCGGCGACGCGCGGTGGCACGGGGTGGGGCACTGCGGCGTCTACGACTTCGACGGCACGACGTATCTTGTCTTCCACGGCTACGACGCGACGGCGCACGGCATCTCCAAGCTGCGGATCGAGAAACTGCAGTGGACCGACGCCGGCTGGCCGCGGGTGGTGCTGGCCGCCCCGTGAATTCCCCCTTTCCGCCCTACACGGTACCCCTTACACCTTAAGCCTCGAACGGTGCATCGGCGCCCGAGCGCTGGAAGGGAATCCCGACGCACCGCGTGCCCTTCATCCCATGAATCGTTTCTTCGGTCGGTTCTCCTCCTGCCTGCCGGCGGCCGGTCTCGCCGTCTCGCTGGCCACCTTGGCCGCCGGCGCGCCGTTCCTGACGCTCGCGCCGCTTCGCCCCTCCGGCATCTATGCCGTGGGTGACAACGTGGGGTGGACCGTGACGCTGGCCGAGGACGCCGTCGCGCCTGCCGCCGGCTATGGCTATACCATCAAGAAAAACAACGTGGACGTCATCCAATCGGGCCGCCTCCACTTCGCGGCCGGCCGCGCGAGCATTGAGACGACGCTCTCCGAGCCCGCCATGGTTTACCTCGAGGTGGCGCCCGGTGACGGCGGATCGGAGCACGTGGTGGCCGGCGCGGCGGTGGCGCCGACCCAACTGCAGCCGTCCGTGGCCCGCCCGGCCGACTTCGACGCCTTCTGGGCCGCCAAGCTCCAACAGCTCGCCGCGGTGCCGACCGGCGCCGAGCTCACGCCGGGCGCGAGCGACCAGCCCGGGGTGGATTTTTGGACGATCAAGATGAACAACGTCGGCGGCGCGCACGTTTACGGGC
>CAZAFS010000096.1:0-7345 GCA_964484165.1 uncultured Opitutaceae bacterium
GGCCAGGCACCCCACGGCACTGGCAGGACGTCGTTGCCGTTGCTACCTTCCGGTCCTGGCGGAGTTCACGCGCCTGTCCATGCATGGGACCTGGCCAACGGCGCAAAGTGGGCCGCCCGGAGGCGACTGCAACACCTATTTTCCCGGCCGCGCCAGCCAATTCCGGCCTTGAGCGACGGGGCCGCCGGGGCTAAGCATCCGGCCGACCGCCTTGATTGCGCCCACCCCGCGGTCTGAACCCCGGAGGCTGCCATGTTACCCCGATCCATCGTCCGCTGGTTGCTCTGTGCGCTGCTCCTCGGCCTCGCCGGCTGCATCCGCCTCGATCCCGTCCGGGCCGCGCTCAAGCGGCTGAAGGATCCGGCGCCAGCCGTGCGCCGCGAAGCGGTTGAGAAACTGGGCGCGCTCCACGACGTCCGGGCCACCGGACCGCTGATCGCCTGCCTGCAGGATCCGGATCCGGCCGTGCGCACGGCGGCCGTGAGCGTGCTGGGCGAATGGCACGAGCTGCTCGCCGTCCAGCCCATCTGCGACCGTCTGCAGGATCCCGACATCGGTGTGCGGCGGGTCGCCGCCGCGGCGTTGGCGGGGCTCCACGATCCTCGCTCGGTTGAACCCCTGCTCCATTGCCTGACTGCGGATGATGCCGAATTGCGCCGGGCGGCCGCGACCGCCCTGGGCCAGATTGGCGACGCCCGGGCGGTCGAGCCGCTAATGATTTGTCTGCAGGACAAGGACCCGGCTACCGTCACGGTCGCGCTCGTGGCGTTGGGCGCCCTCCACGATGCGCGGGCGGTGGCGGCGATCATCCCGTGTCTCGGGAACAGCGACGAGACGGTCCGCCGCAAGGCGGTCGACATTTTGTGCCAGTTGGGGGCGCCCGCGGTGGAACCGCTCCTCGCCAGCCTGACCGCCCCGAAGCCCCGCGTGCGCGCTCTTGCGGCGGAAGCCCTGGGCCGGCTGGGCGACGCCCGGGCCGTCGATCCGCTGGTGGCCCTGCTCAAGGACCCGGGAGCGCCCGAGGCGGCAAGCTCCCCCACCGACGCCAACACGGCTGACCAGAACAACATTGCCGACGAAAAGAAGGTGCCGGCGGAGGCGACCGATGACGGAACGGCTGAGGTGCGCCAGAAAGCGGCGGAAGCCCTGGGCCGGCTGGGGCGGCCCGCCGTGGATGCCTTGATCGCCTGTCTGGGCGAGGACAACGCCACCGTGAGGAGTCTCGCCGTGGAAGAGCTGGGCGTCATTCAGGATGTCCGCGCGATCGATCCCTTGATCGCCCGTCTGGTGACGGCGCCCGGTAGCGAGACCAACGAGGGAGTAAATGTGCGGGGTGCGGAGATCGCGGCGCTGACGAAACTGGGCACGCCGGCGATCGCGCCGCTGGCCGCCCATCTGCAGGACAAGGACCTCACCGCCCGGAAAAATGTCGCCGAGGCGCTCGATGAATTGAAATACGTCCCGGAGGATGAGGCGGGCAAGGCGGACTTCTTCATCCTGCGGCAGGCGTGGGACCAGCTCGTCAAACTGGGAGCCCCGGCGGTGGCGCCGCTGATCGCCGCGCTCGCGTGGGACGACGATTCCACCCAGGAGGGTGCGGTGGAGGCGCTCGGCCGCCTGGGCGACCGGCGGGCCGTCGAACCTTTGATTGCGTGCCTGCAATCCGGATCTGGCGACGTGCCGCAGAAGGCGGCCACGGCCCTCGGCCTGCTTGGCGATCCACGGGCGGTGGATCCGCTGATTGCCGTCCTCAAGTCGCCGGTGCCGAATGGGCGCAACGCCGCCGCCGAGGCGCTCGGCGTTTTGGCCGACCCCCGCGCCATCCCCGCACTCGTTGCGACCCTCAAGGATCCGAACGCCGATCTGCGGCAGGCGTGCGCCCAGTCCCTCGGCAAGTTGAAGTATGCGCCGGAGGCGCCGGACGATCGCGCGACCTACCTCATTGCGCTGCAATCCTGGGACGAAGCGGTGAAGCTGGGCGCCGCGGCCTTCGAGCCGCTCGCCGCCTGCATTGCCGATGACAACGCGGACGTGCGCAAGGGGGCGGTCGGGGCGCTCGGCGCGCTGGGCGACAAACGCGCGATCGCACCGCTGGCCGCCGCCCTGCCCGAATGGGACCTCAATGCCGAGCTGGTGTCGGCGCTGGAAAAACTCGGCTGGAAGCCGGCGGCGGAAGCGGAGCAGGTCTATTGCTGGATCGGCAAGAAGGACACCCCGCAACTGAAGGATAAATGGGAGCAGACGAAGCGCGTCCTGCTGGCCGACGTCGAAGCGAGCGAGCGGCGGAAAATCGAGAACGCCGTCTACAGCTTCGTCGCCATCGGCGAGGAAAAAATTCTGGAGGACCTCGTGCGCATCCTCGACGACCAGGGCAACACCGAGATCGCCGAGACCTACCTGAACAGCGGCAACGACCAGCTGGAGAAGGCGGCGCGGGCCTGGGCCGAAAGGAACGGCTATACCATCATTCCGGGTCCGGGCGCGCACCGGGCCAGTTGGGGCGGGTGGTAGTTTCTCACCTGCTCTCGGGCAGGCGCCCCACGGTAATGGCAGAATTTCGTTGCCGGTGCCGCCTTCCGGGCTGGCGGAGGGCACGCGTGCGTCCACGCCTGAAGCTTGGTCAACGCACGGTGTGCCGCCAGCAAGCAACGGGAACCTCGATTTCTCTTTTGCGTTTCAATCCCACCGAATTGCCACATAAAGTGATCCGACCAATCCCCGAGGCACGGGGTTGATAAGCACCCATGGCAACACGCGATGTGAAGGAACTTGAGCGCATGGCCCGCACGATCCGCGCGGACATTGTGCAGATGATTGGCGTGGGGCAAAAAGGGCACCTGGGCGGCTCCTGCTCGATGGCCGACGTGGTGACGGCCCTCTATTTCTCCAAGATGCGCCATCGCCCCGCCGATCCCGCCTGGCCGGAGCGTGATCGTTTTCTGCTCAGCAAGGGCCATGGCGCCCTGGTCCAGTACGCCGCCCTGGCCGAGTGCGGCTATTTCCCGAAGGAGGAATTGAAAAACGCCAAACGTTGCGGATCCATGCTGCAAGGCCATCCCGACCTGAGAAGCACGCCCGGGGTGGAGGCCAACACGGGTTCCCTGGGCCAGGGCCTCTCCATTGCCTGCGGCATCGCCGCCGGCTTGAGAATCGATGGGCGGACGAGCCGGGTTTATTGTGTCGTCGGCGACGGCGAACTTGCCGAGGGCCAGATCTGGGAGGCCTCCATGGCGGCGGCGGCCTTCAAGCTGGATAATCTGGTGGCCATTCTGGATCGCAACAGGCTCCAGGCGACGGGTCGGATTGTGGACCGGTTCGACACCAATCCCCTGCACGAGAAATGGCGGGCTTTCGGATGGCACGTGGTGGAAGTCAATGGGCACGACCTGGCCGCCATTCTGGAGACCCTGGATCAAGTGGACCAAGTCAAGGGCAAGCCCAAGATGATCATAGCGCATACGATCAAAGGGGCAGGAATCTCTTTCGCGGAAAACAGGGTCGAATTTCACAACAGCAGCCTGGATGCCGCACAGTATGAAGCGGCCTGCGCTCAGCTCGGTGCGAATCCCGTGCCCCTGGCGGAAAGGACGAACCACTGATGAAGCTCCAGAATCCGCGCGAAGTTTACGGCCGGACGCTGGTCGAGATGGGCCGGGAGAATCCGAAGATCGTGGTCCTGGAAGCCGACCTGGGCAGGTCCACGATGACCTGTTATTTCGAACAGGCCTTTCCCGAGCGGTTTTTTGAGATGGGGATCGCCGAGGCCAACATGACTTCGTTCGCCGCCGGACTGTCGTTGACCGGCAAGATTCCATTCACCAATTCCTTCGCGGTTTTTGCCGCCGGGCGAGCCTATGACCAGATCCGCCAGGGCGTCTGCATCCCCGCGCTCAACGTCAGAATCATCGGCTCCAGCGCCGGACTCTCCGACTTCGGCGACGGCTCCACCCACCAATCCGTCGAGGATGTGGCGATCATGCGGGCCATTCCGAACATGACGGTTTTGGTTCCGGCCGATGCCAACGAGACCCGAACGATGACCCGGGCAATGGCCGATTATCGAGGACCGGTCTACATGCGGATCACCCGCAATGACCTGCCAGACGTGATGCCCGAGGACGAACCCTTTGTGGCGGGCAAACCCCATCTGATTCGCCAGGGCAAGGACGTGGTGGCGTTCGCGAATGGCCAGATGGTCAGCGTAGCGCTGGCCGCGGCTGAGGCGCTGGCAGCGGAGGAGATCTCGCTTCGGATTGTGAACGTGAGCTCCATGAAGCCGGTCGATGAGGCCGCCCTAATGTCGCTGGCCGAAGGGATGAAAGGCATTGTCACCGTCGAAGAGCATTCGCTGATCGGGGGCCTGGGCAGCCTGATCGCCGAGGTCATGAGGGGGCGGAGCGTGCCTCAGAAATCGATCGGGATCGCGGATCGATTCGGGCAGTCCGCCCACAGTTATGACGATCTGCTTGAGGCGTACGGTTTGACGCCGGCGCATGTCGCCACAGCCGTCCGCCAATTGGCGCGCTAATCCCTCTTGGCTTTCGGGTCACCACCATAGTTGGTCTGGAAGAGACATCATGAAAAAGAAGATCGGTTTCATCGGTTTGGGGATCATGGGCAAACCCATGGCGAAGAATCTGCTCAAAGCGGGCTATGAACTGGTGGTTCACGACATCATGGCTGCGCCCGTACAGGAACTGACCGCCGCCGGGGCCGGGGCGGGAACATCACCCAAAGACGTAGCGGCCCAAAGTGAAGTGATCATCACTATGCTGCCCAATTCCCCGGAAGTAAAAGAAGTCGTCCTGGGAACGAACGGCGTCATCGAGGGCGTCAAGCCGGGGGCCATTGTGGTGGACATGAGTTCCATCGCTCCCCTGGCCAGTCAGGAGATCTCCGCCCGGCTCGCGGCGAAGGGCGTGCTCATGCTGGACGCGCCGGTCAGCGGCGGGGAACCCAAGGCCGTTGACGGCACCCTGGCCATCATGGTTGGCGGACCCGAGCCGACGTTCAACGACGTCAGGGATATTCTGGGAAAAATGGGCGCATCGGTCACCTGGGTGGGAGGAATCGGCAGCGGCAATGTGACCAAGCTGGCCAATCAGATGATCGTAGCGCTCAACATCGCGGCCGTATCCGAGGCCATGGTCCTGGCTACCAAAGCCGGGGTGGACCCGGAGAAGGTTTATCAGGCCATTCGCGGCGGCTTGGCCGGCAGCACCGTGCTCGAGGCCAAGATGCCCAAGATTCTGGCCGGTGACTTCAAGCCGGGCTTCCGGATCGAACTCCACATCAAGGATCTGGGCAACGTTTTGGATACCGCTCACCACCTGGGCGTCCCGATCCCCTTGACCAGTCAGGTCATGGAAATCATGCAAGCGCTGAAAGTGGACGGCAAAGCGAAGAACGATCACAGCAGCATCGTTCAGTTCTATGAAAACCTGGCCAAGGTGGCCGTGCGCCGCTGATCCCGATCATTAACGAGGAGAAACCAAAATGAAGGCATTGGTCAAATTCGCCAACACCCCGGGCGCGGTTGAAATCCGCGACGTACCCGTCCCGGAAATCGGCCGGCAGGACATCCTGCTGGAGACCAAGGCGGTCGGCGTCTGTGGTTTTGATATCGAGATCTGGCAGCAGAAGATACCCTTCCCCATCACCGTGCCGGTCATCCAAGGCCACGAGTTCTGCGGCGTCATCCGCCAATTGGGCGCCGAGGTTAGGGACTTCGCCGAGGGGGACCGGGTCGTCAGCGAAACCGCCGCGATGATCTGCGGCCGATGCCCACAGTGCCTGACGGGCCACTATCATCTCTGCGCCGATCGGAAGGGCTTTGGCTATGGCGTCGACGGCGCCTTCACCGACTTCGTCAAGGTCCCCCGGCGCTGTCTGCACCGGATGCCGGACAACGTCTCGTTCGATCAAGCCTGCCTGACCGAACCGGCCTGCGTGACCTACCAGGCCGTAAACGTCTTGTCCACGGTTATGCCCGGCACGCCGGCCGTGGTCATTGGCCCGGGTCCGATCGGCCTTTTTGCCCTCCAGATGATCAAGGCAAACAGCGCCGGACCGATCATCGTAGTCGGCGCCGGCAAGGACCTGCCGCGCCTGAAGGTTGCCCGGAGCCTCGGCGCCAACGTGACGATCGACGTCTCCAAAGAGGATGCCCGGCAAGCCATCATGGACCTCACCCATGGTCAGGGCGCCCCGCTGGTGGTCGACGCCGCGGGCAACGAGCATGCGCTGCACCTGGCCGTGGACGTCGTCGCCCGCGAAGGCCAGATCACGAAGATTGGCTGGGGACCGGAGCCGATCAACTTCAGCCTCGATCCGTTGCTCCGCAAGGCCGCCCGAATCCAAGGCTCGTTCAGCCATAGTTGGTCGACTTGGGAAGCAGTGATTTCAATGATTGCCACCGGCACGCTGAAGACGGATCCCATGATCAGCCATCGCGTCGGTATCGACCAGTGGCAGGAAACCTTCCAGGCGATTCATGATGGCAAGGGCGTCAAGGCGGTCATTCTTTTCAACCGCGATTGACGCCTGGGATCACCGGTCCCGCGCAACCTCCCGGTGGCCGATGCTCCGGGCCTCAATCCTTGACCTGTTCCTCCAGCGGCGTGACCGGGTCGATGAAGAGCCAGCAGAACGCGCCGAGTGAATAGACGATGGCGGAAATCACGAAGGCGAGATGCCAGTCGCGGTTGGTGAGGTCCAGGATGTATCCGACGGCTAGGGGTCCGGCCATGCCGCCGAAATTGCCCATCATATTCATGCTGCCGGAAACCGTGCCGGCGTATTTCCCGCCCACGTCCATGCACGTGGCCCAGCTGCCCGGCAAGGTCATGTCGTTGAAGAAGCTCGCCATGCCCATGGACAACATGGCCAGCAACGGGTCGCGGATATAGTAGGACGTCATCAGGAGCACGGCTGCACCGGCCAGCCCGATGAAGCCGAACGATCGCCGCACCCGCGTCACCCGCCCGGTGCGCGCGATTAGCCGGCTGGCGACCACACCCGCGACGAGCGAACCGAACCCTCCGAAGAGCAGCGGCATTCCCGCCAGCGCGGCGGCCAGCACCTTGAGGGACGTTTCCGCGCTCATCGATCCCTCCAGCAGGCCGGCCAGCCAGTTCATGAAGGCGTTGGACTTGATCTCCATCCCCCGTACGTCCTTGAGGTAGGTCGGCAGCCAGGTGACGTAGAAGTACCACCCGTAGCTCAGGCAGAAATACTGCCCCCCTAGGAACCACATGGTGGGCCGCGTCGCCAGTGCGCGCCACGGCACCTCGCCGTGGCCGCGAACATTCTCTTCGTTCTCCTTGAGCAGTTCGAGCTCGGCGGC
>CAZAFS010000096.1:7445-9451 GCA_964484165.1 uncultured Opitutaceae bacterium
CGCCGTGGCCGCGAACATTCTCTTCGTTCTCCTTGAGCAGTTCGAGCTCGGCGGCATTGACTCCCCGGTGGTCGCGGGGGTTGTCGCGAAACCACCAGTAAAAGACGGCCGCCCATACGACGCCCAGCACCGAGAAGGCCAGAAACGCCATCCTCCAGCTCATGAACGCCATCACTGCCACCACGAGCAGCGGCGCCGAGGCGCCGCCCCAGCGCGCGCCCATCCACATCAAGGCCTGGGCGCGGGTGCGGTCACGGGTCGGCAGCCAGGCGCTGAACGCCTTGGTCAGATTCGGAAAACAGCCCGCCTCGCCCGCTCCGAACAAAAATCGCGTGATCACCATCGACACGTGATTCCAGGCCGAGCCCGTGGCGGCCGTGAAAAAGGACCACCACAGCACGACGCGCAAGAGCACCCGGCGGGCGCCGATCTGGTCACCCAGCCAGCCCGTCGGAATCTCAAACAGGGCATAGGCCAGGGTGAAGGCCGAGAAGACATAGCCCATCTGGGAGGGCGACAGCCCGAGGTCCGCGGTGATGGACGGCGCCGCCTGCGAGATGCAGACGCGGTCGATGTACTGGATGACCGCCAGCGTGACCGCGAAGACGATGACCCAATAACGGGCGTGCGTTGGCTCAGCTGCCGCCGCCGTAGGCGCGACGGAGACTGCGTCCGGCCTGGCCATCGCGTGAGTCTGCTGGCGGACATCATTCCCCGTCAATCACGCATCTGCCCGTTCGGGCCATTGGCTTCCGCCAAGACCAGGGGGAGGCGGAGGAGGCCGGCCGATCAATCACCGACGCCTTTCCCCCCGCGTGGAAGTCTGTCCGGCCACAAACGACGGCGGCCCCGCTCCCGCTGCAATCGGCGCGATCAGCTTTGCATGTAATCGATAAACTCCGCCGTGGTCACCGTGCGGTCGAGATAGCCGAAGGTGCCCTGGTCCCGCACCTCGCGGGCGGCGGCGAGCAGGCCGGTCACCGCCGCGCGGTAGAGCGAGGTCGAGAGGCTGATCCGGCGGACGCCCGCCGCCGCGAGCTCGGCCACGGTGAACGACTTCCCCTTGATGCCGACCATGAAATTGACCGGCTTCGCCACGGCGGCACAGACCGCGCGCACCGCCGCGAGATCGGGCAGGCCGGGGGCGAACAGCACGTCGGCGCCGGCCTGCTCGAACGCTTGCAGGCGCCGGATTGTGTCGTCGAGGTCCGGCTTGCCGCGTCCAAAATTCTCCGTCCGCGCCGTCAGGGTGAACGGAAACCGCAGCTCCCGCGCCGCCTGCGCCGCCGCCGCGACGCGTTCGACCGCGTGGCTGAAGTCGTAAACCGGCTTGTCCTTGTCGCCGGGGGCGTCCTCGATCGAGCCGCCGACGAGCCCCGCGCCGGCCGCCAGTCGGATGGTTTCCGCCACCGCCGCCGGGCTGTCGCCAAAGCCTTTCTCCAGATCCGCGGCGACGGGCAGATCGGTCGCCGCCACGATGGCGCGGGCCATGGCCAGCGCCTCCGCGCGCGTCACCCGGCCGTCGCGCCGGCCGAGAGTGTTGGCGGACGCGGCGCTCGAGGTGGCCAGCGCACGGAAGCCCAGCCCCGCGAGGATGCGCGCGGACCCGGCGTCCCAGGGGTTGGGAATCACAAAAACACCCGGTCCCTGATGGAGGGCGCGGAAACGGAGGGCTTTTTCGCTCTGGCTGGGCGTCATGGCTCGTATGGGGTCAAGAATCCAGTTTCGGATCGATCATCATGGTGTATCATTCCTGCGCGCAGCAGAGATTCACCCGCGGAGGATCATCACATGAAACAACCGGATATTAATCGAATCGCACAACATTATTCAGCCATTCTCACGGAGATGGGGGCGGACCTGACTTCCGAGGGCATGCGCGAGACGCCGCTGCGGGCCGCCAAGGCGCTGGTGGAAATGACCGAAGGCTCCCGGATGGACACGGACCAGTTGACAACGATGTTCAAGGCGGAATGCCAGAAGGCCGTCTGTCACGACATGGTCAT
>CAZAFS010000097.1:0-9432 GCA_964484165.1 uncultured Opitutaceae bacterium
AACGGAAGGTGAACAGCCGCGTCTGGCGCAGCCACCAGATCCAGAGCGCGAAATGACGATGAATGAGCCGCTGGAAGAACCGTTCGCGCCCCGGCGCGGCCGGCAGCCAGAAAACGAGGGCGCAAAACAGATTCAGCAGTGCGCCGCCCGTTCCGAAGAGGAAAAACGAGAGGTAAAAGGCGACGTACTGGTAAATGATCAGGCCGAGACGCATGCCGTTACGGGGAACCGGGACCGGCCCCGGGGTTGAGCGGCAGAAAGTTGAACCAGAGCGTCGGATGCTGTCGAACCAATGTTTCCAGCTGCGCGAGGACCGCCTGAAAATGGGCGCGGGCCCGCCGCAGGTTGGCGTCGCGGCCCGCGCCGTCGGGCTGGAAAACCGGCGAGGCCGCCACGGTCGTCGCGCCCTCCGCGGCGGGGATGCCCACGCAGAACACCACGGGCAGGGCGAAGAGGATCGCGAGATGGTAGATGGCAAACGGAAACAGCCGCAACCCGCCCAGAAATCGGAATGGCTCGACCTTGGCGCTAAAATCCGGCCGGTCGCACTGCATCGCCAGTGAACCGCCGGCCTCGACGGCTTCCTTGAGCGCGAAGGGGAGACTGGCCGGGTCATTGATCCAGATGAAGGACACCCATTGTCCAAACAGGCGGCCCAGCCAGCGGGTGTCGTCGGAGTTGCCGACCTGTTGGCGGATCATCGACAGATGCCGGCCGCGGCCCTGGAACAGGAATCCGAGCAGGTCGGAATGGCCGAAGTGGAAGGTCCCGAACAGCGCGGGTTGGCCCGAATCCACGAGGGCGTCAAACGCGGCGGCGTTGTCCGGCGCGAGGCGGCAGGGATGCGGCACGCCCCGGGCCACGCGCAGCCGCAGCATCAGGAAATCGGCAAACGCCTGGAAGTGCCGCCAGACCTCGACCAGCCGGGCCGGCCGGCCGAGCACCAGACCGAGAAACTCGCGGGAGTGCCGGCGGGGCGCCGGCATGAACGCCAGCGCCACCCAGGTGCCGAGCATCAGGCTGGGGCGGAAGATCCATCGCGGCACGCAGCGGTCCGCCTGTTGGAGGAACCAGAAGCCCCACCAGGGGCCGGGATTGCGCCGCGGCATGCCGGGGGTGTTCACGACCATTCCAGCATGAACTCGCCGCCGCGGCCGGGCCAGCGCAGAGGCCGGCGCTCCTCCAGCGCGTCCGCGAATTCGGGCAGGGACGGGCAGGAGCCGGCCGCCGGCCCCGGCGGATGGGGCTGAAACGCCAGGCGCCCGGTCGCGCCGCCCGCTCCGGCGTCCAGACCGAGCGCAAAGGCAAACGCGCGGTCGCTGGCCATGCCCCGGTCGAGCATCCATGTGCCGCGCTCCTCGCCGCCCACCAGAATTACCCGGGGCGCGGGATCGAGCAGCGCCGCGAGCAGGGCTTGCTCGACGAGGCGCCGCCGGCCGGTCAGCGGCAGCAAGCGCCGCACCGGCTGCTGCCGGCCGATCAGCACCTGTTGCACCGCGCTCGGATGGATCGACGTCTGAAACAGCATCGGGCTCGCGGCGGGAAAGCTCATCAGGTAATCCTCGAGGGCGCGCGTCTCGGCGTAGGTGCTGGCATAGACGATGGTGTCCTCGCCGCGGACCGGGAGCCCGTCGAGCGCCGCGCCGACCAGCATGCCCAGATGCGTCATGCGCCGCGGAGCGCCGCGGGGAAACAACGCTCCGAGCCGTTCGCGCGCCGCGGGCGCGGTCTCGGTCGGGGGCGGGCGTTCGACCCGCAGGTGCTGGAGGTGCCGCTCAAGCATGGGTCAAGAGCATGGCGGCATGCGCGCCGCCAAAGGCATTGCTATCCAGCACGACGCCGTCGTAGGCGTCGGCGGCAAAGGATTCAATCGCCACGTTGTCGGCAAAGCACGGCGGCGCGCTGCCCACGGTGCCAGGGACGCGGCCGGCGCGGATCGCGGCGAGAGTGAGCGCGAGTTCCACGAGCCCGCAGCTGCCCAGCGTGTGCCCGAGACTGCCCTTCCACGAAACCAGCGGCGCGCCGGGAAAGGCGCGCGCAAAAGCCTCGGCCTCCATCCGGCCGGCCTCGAGAGTGCCGGTGCCGTGGCCCTTCACCCAGACCCGCCGGCCGCGCACCGCGCCCGCGATGGCGCTGGCGCAGGTCGCAAAGCCGGCCCCGTCGGGTCGGTTGCCGGTGAAGTGGTGCATCTCGTTGTACAGGGCGTGCGCCTCCAGCCGGAACGCGCCGGAGTCGCGGGCGAGGACCGCGAAGGCCGCGCCGTCGCCCAGGCCGATCGAACCCGACTCGCGCACGGCGTAGGGCGCCGGCCAGCCAGCGTTGAGAATCTTGAGGCTGGCGAACCCCCCGGCAACGAAGGGACTCACGAAGTCAAAGGTCAGCACCAGCACGCGCTCCGCCAGGCCGGCGTGCAGCAGGCGCGCGGCCTGGAGCAGCCCGAGATGGGCCGAGACGCAGGCGTGGGAGAAGGCCAGGACCGATTCGCCCCAGCCGAACTCGCGCTGGAGCATCTCCACGCAGCCGTAGGGCGTGCCGTGGCGCAGATGGCGCGCGTCGTGATCGCGGGTGAAGGCGTACAGGCTGCCCACGCCGTAGTTGCTGCTGGTCACGATCACCGGCCGGTGCGCGGTGCCCCAATCCCCGCCGGGAATGCCTGCCGTCAGGCCCCGCAAATCGGGCAGCCAGCGCGGCGGCAGGGTTTCGTCCATGGACCGGCACAGGGCCAGCGGCACGGGATCGCCGCCGGCGGCTCCGAGGACCGGCGTGAGTTCCAGGGCCCGGCGGCCGGCCAGCAGGGCGGCGTGGGTGGCCCCCGCGTCACCCAGCGGCGTCAGGCAATCGCAGGCTTCGATGCCGACCGGCAGGGAGTCCACCTCAGGACTCATGGCGGCCCTCAGTCTCCCGCCGCGGGTTGCCGCGAACGGATGAAGTTGGCGAGCGTCGCGACGGACGTGAGCGCCCGGCGGGATTCCTCGCTCGTGCCGATCTTGATGCCAAACTCCTTTTCCAGGCGCAGCACGAGTTCCAGGGCGTCGATGGAATCCAGATCGAGCCGGGAATCGCCGAAAAGCGGTTCGTCATCGAGGATGTCCTCCGGGCGGACATCCCTCAGGCGGAGGGTTTCGACGATCAGTTTCTTCAGCCGGAGGGCGAGGGCGTCGGACATTATGATCAGGCGGGACGACGCAGCACGTGGCAGACGTTGCTGCCGCCGAAGCCGCTGCTGTTGTTGAGCACGAGACGGGGGCGCACGTCAAGCGAGGTGCGCGGCAGGTTGAGGGGCGCACAGTCGGGGTCCGGCTCCTCCAGATGGGCGGCGCCGGGGATGAAGCCTTCGTCAATCGCGAGGGCGCAGAAGGCCGCCTCCATCAGGCCGGAGAGGGAGAGACCGTGGCCGGTGAGCGCCTTGGTGCTGCTCACCGGCGGGCGGGCGGCGCCGGTGAACACGGCCCGCAAGGCGAGCGCCTCCGACCGGTCGCCTTGGAGCGTGGAGGTGGCGTGGGCGTTCACATAGTCGACGTCCGCCGGCGCGACCCCGGCATCAGCCAGCGCCCGCTGCATCGCGACGCGCAGGCCGGCCCCCTCGGGATGGGCGATGGCCACGCTGTAGCCGTCGCCGGCCTGACCCCATCCGGTCAATTCGGCGTAGCAGTGCGCCCCGCGACGGCAGGCCAGCGCCGCCTCCTCGACAATCATGGCCACGGCGCCGCCGGTGCCGACGAAACCGTCACGCCGCCGGTCGAAAGGACGCGACGCCGTTTCCGGATCGGGGTTGATGGACAGGGCGCGCAAGGCGGCGAAGGGGAGGATGCTCTCGGTCGTCATGTCCTCGGCGCCGACCACGACCATGCGCTGCTGGCGACCGAGGCGGATTTCGTCCATGGCGTAGCCGAGCGCGTGGCTGGACGAGGTGCAGGCCGAAACGAAACCGCAGACGGCGCCGCGGATGCGGTAGTGGGCGGCGAGATTGAAGTTGAGCGTGCCGGCGATGGAGCTGACGACCCCCATGGGGTCGCCGCGCTCGCCGCGGGTGGCCTGCATCTGCTGGAGGAAATGGCCGAGCATGAAAGGCGAGCCGGCCGAGGCGCAGAACAGGCCGGTGTCCGGCGCGGAAAGCTCGGCGGCGCCCAGGCCCGCGTCGGCCATGGCCTGCTGGAGCGCACACTCCGCATAGACGCCGTGCGGCGCCAGACCCCGCAGCACCTCGGGCGCAATGGGGTGGCTCTCCGGCCAGCGCCAGTCGCGCCAGTTGGTCGTGGGAAAGGCGAAACCCTTGATCGTCCCCGCCACCTTCACCGGCAGGTTGGGATTGTGGAGGAACTCGTAGCGTTCGAAACCGTGCCGCAACTCGCGCAGGCTGCGCCGGACGGCGGCCTTGTCGTTGCCGATGCTGACGATGAAACCCAAGCCGGTGATGACGGGCAGCGAGGGCATGCGGCTCACGGTCAGGCGGCGCGGGCGGAGACCTTGTGCCGGACGAAGCGCCGGAGATCATCGAGGGTCCGAACCTTCAGGATTTCCTCATTGGTGATGGAAATCCCGAACAGATCCTCCACAAAGAAGACGATCTCGGTGATGGCCAGTGAATCAAAGCCCAGCCCGTCCATCAACGGGGTGTCGCCGGGGAAGGTGGCGAGCGCCGGGGCGGGCCGGCGGGGCACGAAGTCCTCCAGAATGGCAAAAATCACCACATCGAGGTCGTCCGGCTTGCGTTCGGTCTGAAACCGCCGGTAGGCCGCCTGGGCCGGCGCGGGCAGATGGCGGAGCTTTTCCTCGATATTGGGGACGGCGGCAGGGGTAGTCGGGCGGGGATCCATGGTGCGGGCTTGAAGAGCGGGCCCCAAGCAGGGTGAGCGGGCGGGGGCGACGGTGGCAAAGACAAAGTTCAGCCGTCAGGCTTTGACGGCGCTGTATTCGCTGAACAGGCCCAGCAGCCGCTGGCGCGCCACGGCGGCGAATCCGGCCGCGCGCAGTTCCTGGAGAACCACCTCCGGCGGCACGCAGGCGTCCATGGTTTCCCAGAAATAAACCATCATGGCCTGGGTGCTGCGGCTGCGGGTGAACAGGCGGGTGAAGAAGGGGTAGATCCGCCGGAAATAGAGCCGGAAGAGAAACGCCCCGATCCGGCCCGAGGGCTTGGTCACCTCAAGGATGAGGACGCGCCCTCCCGGCCGCAGCACGCGGTGGAATTCGGTGAAGGTCACCTGCAGGTCGGTGACATGCCGGAGCGCGTACCCCATGGTGAGAAAGTCGAACGAATTGTCGGCGAACGGCATTTTTTCCGCCCGGCCCTGGATGAAGCGGGCCGGGAGCTTGGTCCGGGCCACAGCCAGCATGCCCTCGCTCGGGTCGAGGCCGGTGATGGTTTCGGCCGATCCCAGAATCCGTGCCGCCGCCGCGGTCATCAGGCCGGTGCCGCACGCGACGTCGAGCAGCTGCATGCCGGGCTTCAGGCCGTGACGCTGCTGCGCCCATCGGCGGTAGAGGGCGCCCGAGCGCAGAAAACCCCAATCCACGACGGCATCGTAATTTTTGGCCCCGGCGTCGAACAATCCCTCCACAAAGGCCGGCTTGTCCTCCGGCTTGGCGTAATGGGCGGTGAGGAGCGGATGCGGGTTCACAAGGAGGGGCGGCCGGGGATCGGCCGCTGCAGGGAGGAAACGAAGGCTCGGGCCGCCCGCCAAGGATAAACGCTGGGCGTCGCGGGAGAGAATTGGCGCCAGGAGCGCGGAATCGGCGGAGACCGCACCGGGGATCGGCCGCCGGTATGGAACCCCGCCCGGCCAAGGCGTGCTATTTTTGCGGCAGGCGCCGGGCGGTCCGTTTGCGCAGCAGCTGCAGCGTCACGACGGAAACGACCAGGATGCCGACGGCGGCGAAGGCCAGCCGCCCGCTGCCTTTGGCAATCGCCTCGCCGCCGAAGACGAGCGCGATGATGTAGCCGGCGATGACACTGGTGGAGACGACCAGATACGGCACGAGGGGCACGCGAATCAACCCCAGCAAATAGCTTTGCACCCAGAACGGCGGACCCGGGGTCAGACGCACGATCAAGGTCAACTGCCACGCCCCACCCGCCGGGCTTTCCGGCAGGCGGGATTCAAAATAGGCCAGCAGGCGGTGGACGAGCGGGCGCAGGGCCCGGTTGGCCAGCCAGTAGGTCAGCAGCAGATTGAACACCACCGCCGTCAATGACCACGCGATCACCCAGCCGGCGCCCAGCGTCGGCCCGAACACCGGGCCGGCGGCCAGGGTGAAAGCCATCAACGGGAAGCCCACGGCTGGCAGCAGGGCCATCGCCACAAAAAAGGCCCCCGGGCCCGCTTCCCGCAAATCGAGGACCACGGTGTCAACCGCCTGGATCAGCCCGGCCTTGTGTTCGACGAGAACCAGGATGACGACCAAAGCCACGACTCCCGCGGCCAGCACAAGGTGCCTTTTGGTCCAGCGACGGTAAGGTGATCGAGAGACGGATCCCATCGGCACCGCAGTATGCGGTCCAGAGATTGCTCGCGTCAAAGGAAGATCGCTGGCGGCCTGCCGCCATTGGCTTCCCGTCATAACGCCAGCTCTACTCCCATTTTCCTGAAACTGTGCGACAGATCCGTGGTACGAACAGCCTTGCGCGGCTTCTCCACGAGGCAGACCGACCGGCCACGCGAGCACACGATCTATTGACGCCCTCGGGCCTTCGTCCAGTCTCCGCGCCACTCCGCCAACTCTCCGGCGCGCTTCTCTCCACCCGCCTCGCTCCCTCATGCACCAGTTGGTCAAGATCGCCCTGCTGGGCTCCGTGGTGGGTGTCGCCGCGCTCGCGGCCGAACCCGCCTCGGGACGACCGTGGGAATCCGGTGCCTTGAACGTTGAAACGGGCGTGCTGTGGGAGATCGGCACGGGCACGCCCATCGCCTACCGGCTGGTGCCAACCCAGCTGGCCTGGCGCTCGCCGCAGGCGTTCAGCTGGAGTTTCGGGGACGGTTCCAGGATTGTGTTTCGTCATCGTCTCGCCGTGATCGGCACCTGGGTCGAGCACGGGCCGGAATCACATTACGTGGGCCTTTCCGGTTCACCGTCGGTCGAGTGGTGGGACAAGACCGGCACTTGGTCGTTGTTTACCGGATCCGGCGGCGGCTTCGGCTGGATCGATTCCCGCGGAGTCAAAGGCGGCCAGGGCGAGGACTTCACGCTCAACTGGTTCATCCGGGGTGGGATCGAGCATGTCACCGCCAGGAACCTCCGATGGAGCGCGGGCATAATGTATCAGCACATGTCGAACGGGGGACGGACCAAGCCCAATCCGGGAATCGACGCGCTGGGCTTTACGCTCGGATATTCCTGGGCCTACTGAGCTGAGGCGGAAGGAGGCGGTGCAACCACGGATTGCGCGGATGAGCGCGAATGGGATCCGAAAAAGACCTCGAGGTTGCATGAAATCTCGCTGCCTCCCGCAAGATGGTGCGTCCACTAGTGAAGGTCCGTGTTTTCCTTCCAAGCCTGATCCGTACTGCTGTATGGCAGGATCCTCGCGGGCCGCGATGAATTCCTTGGAGGGCCCGGCGCCGCCCGGGCCACGAAACGGACGACGCGGAGGTCGTCCCTCCAGCTTTGATTGTGGCTCCGCCGTGCCAGGGGCACCCATCTGATCCGTGGTCAATCTCTTCTGCATGAATCCGGCGGAAGTGCATTCGGGCGCACTTGGGTTTCAGGCTGCACCGCGAGCTTGAGCAGGCGGATGCAGGGAGGCATCGTCGCAACGTGCGGTTCCTGATCGCCGTCAATCTGGCCGGAAAAATCGCAGCCATCCTCGTGGGGTGGACGGCGCCTGCCGCGGCCCTGACCCTCTGGTTTGGGCCCGACCTGTTGCTGGCCTACCACGTGTTCGCCCCCCAAGCGCAGGGATTGGTGCGCATGCACCGGCGCTTCACGACCGCGCGTCCAGAGGTCTGGCTGACCATTGACGACGGTCCCGACCCGGAAGACACTCCGCGCATTCTCGAGCTGCTGGCGGCTCACGGCGCGCGGGTGACTTTTTTTGTGATCGGACAGAACGCCGCCGCCCACCCCGAACTCATCCGCGCGATCGCCGCCGCGGGGCACGAGGTGGCGCACCACACGCACACCCATCCCCTCGCGGCGTTTTGGTGTGCGTCGCCGGCCCGGGTGGGCCGGGAACTCGACGCCGGGCTGGAGGCCTTGCGCCGGGCCGGAGTGAGACCGACGCGATTTCGTCCCCCCGCCGGGATCAAGAATCTCTGGCTGGCGCGGGCCCTCCGCGCCCGCGGGCTCACCTGCGTGGGCTGGAGCGCGCGCGGGCTAGAACGCCGGCGCGGAGATGCGGAGGCGGTGGCGGCCAGGGCGACCCGCGGCCTCGCTCCCGGGTCGATCCTGCTGCTGCACGAAGGGCCCCGGGTGCCGGCGGCGATTCGGGTCCAGGCCATCCGCCGGGTGCTGGAACGGTTGCGCGACCAGGGCTATCGCTGCGTCGTGCCCGCGCCGGAGCAGCTCGTGGGCTAGGCCCCCGGTTCGATGGGGGGCGCGCCCGGGACGAGCCCAAGCCATCGCAGGTGCACCACGGCGACGGTCGCACCGAGCACGGCTCCGGCAAGGACGTCGAGCGCGACGTGCTGGCGGCTGGCGACCGTGGAATACAGAATTCCCAGGCACCACAGCCAGTTGGTCGCGCGAATGAGGCGCCCGGCGCCCATCTGCCGCAACAGGCGCCCGAGCCAGACGGCGGTAAACACGGCAAAGGCCACGTGCAGCGAGGGACAGGCGTTGCCCGAGGCATCGACCGACTTGAGAAAGGCAAAGGCGGGATGCTGTGACCAGTCAATGTCGGGCCGCGGCACCGCCGTCGGCCACAGGAGAAATATCCCCAGGCCGGTGACACTGAGGGCGACGGCGGCCAGACCGTAGGACACGAGCTCGCGGCGATCGATCAGCAGCGCGGGCGCCAGGGACACATAGAGCCATAGCGAAAAATAGAGGGGCAGGGCCCCGGGCCAAAAGCCGACCAGCCGGTCGACTGCGGTGAGTGGCACGATGGTGGGAGGATAAAGCGGGTGCCGGAGCAGCTGGAAATAGACGACGAAGAAGGCGGTCATGCCGAGGGTCGTGCCGAGCATCTTGGCCGGCCACCACGTGAGCACGCGGGCACCGGCCTGGTGCAGGAAGCCAGCCTCGGACGGGAGCTGGTGCGGCAAGTCCATGATCGGAGGAATAGTAGGCGGGCCCCGGGCGCGCACGGCAAGCGCAAGCAGGCCTGCCCGGCCCGGGATTTCCCCCAAGCCAGCCCCTGATGATTCACGGAGACCAGGGCGTGGGCATAATGGAGCCGGTGTGCGGAGGGAAAGAATCTCACTGACCGGCGGGGCACCTCGCCGCAGCTCTGGGCTTGTCTAATGGGCGTTGGCGGGTGGGGACCAGAGTAGC
>CAZAFS010000098.1:0-9386 GCA_964484165.1 uncultured Opitutaceae bacterium
GCTATCGTCGGCGTTTTTGGTCGCCTCGTAGAAGAAACCCAGACGGGATTTAGCGGGGATGCGCAAACGAGTGCCAACCTCTAGGGCATAAGTGCCAAGGCAAAAGGAAAAGAGCCCAACCCAGTCGTCACAGACAAATCGGGCCAGCGGCCCTCGTGGCTGATCTCAATTATTCGGCAATCAGAGCGTGAAACACTGTTCCCAGAAACGTTCCCAAATTATGGACGCAATGGGTCAAATGCAGCCGTCTGGCGTCGCGACGTGTCGCCGAGGGATTTCCTTGCAAGAAGCGCCACACGCCGTAGGCAGGCATGCCCAACCGGGGAGCCTCTTTCGCTGCACGTGGTAAAGCGCGGCAGAGCCGCACCAATGGTGGAGTGACGATCTCCGCGTCGTCCCTTGCGTGGCCCGGGCGGAGCCGGGCCCTCCAGCAAATTCATCGCGACCCGCGAGGATTCTGAAATATGGCAGCACAAGAGGCTCCCGATAACGCGAGTCCAGACTGACCTACTCTGAGTCTCTTGAGCCTCATGAGGCCAAAGAAAGGCCCGCCTTAGGCGCGGGGCTTCCGCCGCCACGGCATTTTGGCAAGCCTGCGGCGGATCTGCAAACCGTACGTGACTGACTTTTGAGGTGGCTTAACTGCCGACATCACGAAACATCCTGGCCAGTGGCGTGTCCCGAGAGACAGTGTTGTCGTGATGGATTTTCCGCCGAAGCTTTTTCAGCTACTTTCGATGACGGTGCTGGCCCCGGCGCTTTGGGCGCAGACGGCCCCGGGTCCGTCCGCCGCGCCGCCCTCGCCACCCCGAGCCGGGCGGGTTTCGTCGGCCATTTCCGCGGCGATCAGCGCCCGCCTCCCGACTTTCGCTCCGGCGAAAGCCGCCCCCGAAAAGTTGGAAGTCACGGACGACACCGTGATCCGGATGCCCAAGTTCGTCGTCACCGCCCCCACCCTTCACCTCACCGACCGCGAGACTCTGACCAAATTGGGTTTGGAGCAGTTGTTGCGACAACGCTACCCCGGCGCCAGTCTCAAGGGCCAGGACCCGTACCTCAGTGCGCTTCCGAACTATGCGGCCCTGATGTATCGCGACGATGCGCGCCTCAGTCGGATGAACGATCTCAAACAATTTGCCGCCACGCTTCGTGCGATGGGCATGACCTCCGATGCCAAGGCACTGGACAAGGAGATCCAACACATCTTCATCCGGCGACCCAGTTGGCGGGACGAGGGGATGGACAAATCCTACAACGGCGGCCGCCGATAACCGTCCCGCGTGATGCCCGCCTTCGCCCTGCGACTCGCTCAGGGCTTCCGCCGCCGCTGCGCTTTGGCGAGACAAGCCGGCGAGGAAACCAAGCGTCCCCTCGGCGAGCGCGGTTATGCGCGAAGATCGGTGGGCTCAGCAGACCGGCGGGTGAGGCCCGCCTTCGCCCTGCGGGCTTCCGCCGCCGCTACGCTTTGGCGAGACAAGACGGCGAGGCAACTCCGACTTGGTCGGAGTTGGTGGACCCGATCAGGTTCGAACTGACGACCTCCGCAATGCCATTGCGGCGCTCTTCCAGCTGAGCTACGAGCCCACGATAAGGGTCCGTAACAATTGCCTTTCGCCTCTGAACGCAAGGACTTTTTCGGCGGCGCTGCCGCGCCCGAGGCGCGCTGCGCCGAGGGAATGGAGCATGGGCCAATGGAGAATAAGGTGCTTGTCACTTATCTCCTGCCCCAATCACTCGCTACCCATGGCTGATCACCCGCGCGCCGCCCCATTCTCCCATTTCCTCATGCTCTTATTCCCCCGGCGCTTGGCGCGCCCCGCCGCCTGCTACTCGTACTTCATGCGAAACTTGAACGCAAAAATGTCGGACTTCCCGTCGGGCCGGGGGCCGATCGAACCCACGCGCCGAAGAACCGCCAGACACGACTGGTCGTATTCGGCATTGCCCGACGAGCGAGTCATTTGAATACGCGAGATTGATCCGTCGGCCGCCACGAAGAATTCAACCTCGGCCCAAAGCTCGTCCGAGAGCCCGGGCGGCCTTTCCTGATTCTGGCGCAGCACGTCCTCCAGCCGGGCGATATAACCCGCCATGGCCGAATGCTCCGCCGCGGCCATTGCGTTCCCGTTCGCACCGCGGGTCGAGTCGGGTGACCCGCCGGCGACGCCGTCGGGGATGCCCCGGGTCTTGATTCTTGGGGTCGCGATCGGGCGCGGCGTGCCGGCGTTTGCTCCGCGCGCGGGCGCGGGCTTGCCGTACTTCTTCACGTACTGCTCGTAGGTCAGCCTGGCCGCGTCCCGGTTGGCCGCCTTTTCCTGCGCCGCCGCCTTCGTCTCCGCCCGCGTCGCCGGCGGAGCGGTTTCCTGCGCCACCGGTTCCGGCGCGGCGGGCTTGACGCGCGGTGCCGGCGGCTCCGGGATCTTGACGTCCACCCCGGCATCCGGGCTGCCCAAGGCCGGCGCCTTCGTGGCGGTGAGATCGTTGCCCGGCCCCGCCACCAGGTCGAAGATCACCTCGGGCGGCGGCTTGCGCTGCTGCACGGTAAACGCAATGGCCAGCAGGGCCACTACCACCGCCGTGTGCAGCAGGGCGGAAAAGAAAAACGCCGTGGACATCCTCGCCGGCATGGTTACTGGGCCGTCTGCGTGTCGAAGTAAATCCTGGTGAGATTGTTCGTCATCAGCAGGTTCATCAGGCGGACCACCTGCTGGTACTGCAGCGTCTGGTCGGCGCGGATGCGGATGACGGGCGGCTTGGGGCGGGTGCCGAGGCCGGCCACCAGCTTCTCCAGCTCCGCGAAGCTCACCCGGTGCGAGCCGAAGTAGTACTGGCCGGTGCGGTCGATGGAGATCGGCTGGAATTCCGTCTCCGTCGGCGGCTTCTGCAGGCCGCGCTTGCCCTCCACGGGCAGATTCACCGGAATCGTCTGCTCCTGCTGGATGAGCGGCGTCGCGATCATGAAGATGATCAGGAGCGTGAACCCGAGGTCGATGAGGTTGGTCAGGTTCAGGTCCGCGATCGGGTGCGCGGTGCGCTGGCGGCGAAAAATGCGGGCCATCGGGGAATTGGCTATTGATTATTGGGTATTGCCTATTGGGCCATTGCCCCGCAGCGGGCAGAGCAATCATGGATCTGAATAGCCACATGAGGCACAAAAGGCACCTGGAAATCCCCAGTTACCGTGTCGCTGAGTTCTGACCGGCAAGAGCTCATCTTGTGCTTTTTGAGCATTATGTGGCCATGACCCAACCCGGAGATTCAGATTTCAGCAGATGCTGCCTGGTCATGACTCCTACATCTTCATCTCCAGCTCGAGGCGGTCGGCCAGGCTGCTGGCAAAGTTTTCCGTTTCCGTGATAAGCACGCGGCTGCGCGCCAGCAGGATATTATACCCGAAGACCGACGGAATCGCCACGATCAGGCCCGAGATGGTGGTGAGCAGCGCGGCGGAGACGCCGGGCGCGAGCGTCTGGATGGTGGCGGTCTGCTGGACCGAAATGGAACTGAACGCCTCCATCACGCCCCACACCGTGCCGAGCAGGCCGAGGAACGGCGCCCCGGAGACGATGCTGGCGAGAAAGATCATGCTCGATTCGTAACGCAGCACCTGGCGCGCGAGGCAGCGCTGCAGCGCGTTCTCCGCGTGCTCGAGCCGCGCCCGCAGCGTGTCCTCTCCCTTCTCCTTGCCGATCGCCGCGGCGCGCCAGTAGGCCTCGATCGCGTCGGCGAAGAGGTCGGCGTACGGGATCGACCGCCGGTTGCGGAACGACTCGGGCAGGTTCAGCAGCGCCTTCTCCTCGCGCAGCCGGCCCTCGAACGAACGGTTGAGCCGGCTGAGGTTTTTCAGCTCCATGTGTTTGCCAAACATGATCGTCCACGCCACCAGGCTGAACACGGCGAGCAGGACGACAATCACCTGGCCGACGGGATCGCAGCGGATGAACAGCGTCCAGGGATTGGTGGTGGCGAGAACGGGCGGGAGCAGGACCGGCGGGCACATGGGCTCGACTGTTGGCGTGATTGCCCGGGCCGCGCAATGAAAATGGGAAAAGCGCAGAACGGCGGGGTTCGGCGACCCCGCCCTACAAAATCTTTGGAATACCCGCGTCCTTAAATCCAGGCTTTCATCCGTCGGTTGTAGGGCGGCATCGCCGAATGCCGCCTCTTCTCCTCATCAAGCCGCCCGGATTGGCTGCGCTACTCTGAACCGTAGCGCAGGCTCCGGCCTGCAGATTGGCCGCCCGGACTGGCTGCGTCACCGCCGGCGCCGTCCCGGACGCGCGAATCTGATTGCGGCGGCCCCGCGTCCGTTTTTTCCTCGGGTTTCCCTCCCCATGAGTTTTCAGACTCGCACCCTCGAGGAACTCCGCACCCGGCGGGCCTCGGTCGCCGACAAGTTCGCCGTCGTCGGCCTCGACGGCTTCGTGGACTGCATCGTCCACCCCGTCGCCACCCGGCACGGCCAGGGCGAGGCCTTCACGCCGATGGGCACGATCGAGGAGTTCGGCCGGCGGATCCTGGCCGCCGCGGGCAAGAGCACGAACATCGAGCTGTATCCCCGGCTCGACAAGCTCGGCGGCAACGGCCCCCTCATGGCCAGCGCCCTGCTCGCGGCTGGCATGCGCGTGAAATACATCGGCGCGCTCGGCGCGCCCGCCGTGCATCCGGTCTTCCAGGAGTTTGCCCGCCGGGCGGAGGCCGTCTCGCTTTGCGCGCCTGCCGCCACCACCGCCGTCGAGTTCACCGACGGCAAGATCATGCTGGGCATGATGAAGAGCCTGGACGAGATCACCTACGCGCGGATCGTCGAGGTCATCGGCGAGGGCGCGTTCTACGACCTCCTGACGCGCGCCGACCTCGTGGCGCTGGTCAACTGGACCATGATTCCCAACATGACGGCCATCCTGGAGGAGCTGGCCGGCCGAGTCTTCTCGGTGCTGCCGCCGCGCGAGCGCCTGTTCTTCTTCGACCTGGCCGACCCGGAGAAACGCTCCGCCGCCGACCTCGCGCAAGTGCTGCGCGCCATCACGCGGTTCCAGGCCTTCGGCCGGGTCACCCTCGGCCTCAACCTCAAGGAGGCGCAGCAGGTCTTCGCGGTGCTGGGCCTCGGCCAGGAGACCGAGGACGAGAAGGGCCTGCGCGCCATGGCGCGCCAGATCCGCCAGAAACTCGGCGTCACCACCGTCGTGGTCCATCCCAAGGAGTCCGCCGCCTGCGCCACGCGCGAGGACACCTGGTGGGTGTCCGGACCCTACGCGGAAAAGCCGCTCATCACCACCGGGGCGGGCGACCATTTCAACGCCGGCTTCGTGACCGGCCAGCTCCTGGGGCTGAGCCCCGAGGCCTGCCTCGGACTCGGCGTCTGCGCCTCGGGCTTGTACGTGCGCAGCGCCCGCAGCCCGTCGCTGGGCGACCTCGAATCGTTTCTCGCGCAGTGGCGGTAAATCGCTAGCATCCCTTCCGTGATGAAAACATCCAAGCAACCGGCGCGGCCCGCGGACCGCGCCGTCCTCTCCGCCCGGGCCTCCACCCGCCCGCGCGGCATCCTCATTTCCTTCGAAGGCTCCGAGGGCAGCGGCAAGAGCACGCAGATCGCCCACCTGGCCGAGCAGCTGCAGCTGGCGGGCCGCGAGGTCGTCTCCACCCGCGAGCCCGGCGGCACCGAGATCGGCGAACAGGTGCGCAACATCATCGTCCACAACTCCCGGGGCGACGAGATGAGCGCCGAGACCGAGCTGCTGCTGTTCGCCGCCGCCCGCGCCCAGCTGGTGCGCGAGCTCATCGCCCCCAACCTCCTGAAGGGCGTGATCGTGCTCTGCGACCGCTACATCGATTCCAGCACCGTCTACCAGGGCGTGGCCCGCAACCTGTCGCTCGACCCGGTCCAGCAGATCAACAAGTTCGCCGTCGGCAACGTCCTGCCCGACCTGACCATCGTGCTGGACGTCCCCACCGAGGTCAGCATGGCCCGCATCCACCAGCGCGCGTCGGACCTGCCCAACCGCATGGAGCGCGAGAACATCGACTTCTATAGGAAGGTCCGCGACGGCTACATCCTGCTCGCCCGCTCCCTGCCCAAGCGCTTCTTCGTGGTCGACGGCACGCTGCCGGAGGAAAAGGTGCGCAAACTCATTTGGGCCGAGGTGCAGAAGCGGATGAGCGCCTGACCGCCCGCCCGGCGGTCCCGGCCACGATTTCCATGTCCTCCGTGTCCTGGCCCGAATCGCTCGCCGGCACGCCCACGGTGGTCGTCATCGAGCACGCGCTGGAGCGCGACCGCCTCGCGCACAGCCTGCTGCTGCACGGCGACGACCTCGACACGCTGGTCCTCGTCGCCCACGCCATCGCCGACCGTTTGCTCAACCCGCCGGGCGAACCCGGCAGCCCGGCGCGCCGGAGTTTCCGCGAAGGCGGGCACCCCGACTGCTTCGCGCTGCGGCCGAGCGGCAAGATGCGGCAGATCTCGGCGGAAGCCACGCGCGAGTTGATCGGCAAGACCCAGGTGTCGCCGTCCGTCGGCCGGCGCAAGGTGGCCATCATCTACGAAGCCGACCGCATGAACACCGCCGCGGCCAACATCTTTCTGAAGACGCTGGAGGAGCCGCCCGGCCACACGACGCTGCTGCTCCTCACCACCCGCCCCTACGCGCTGCTGCCCACGATTCGCAGCCGCTGCCTGCATTTCCGCTTTCCCGCGCTCGCCACCGAGGCGCTGGCGGAGATCGACGAAGCCACGCGACAGGCCTGGCGCCAGTGGAAGACCGATTACCAGGCCTGGTTGACGCGGCTGGCCGCCGGCGTCTCCGACCGCGCGGCCGTGGCCGGCCAGGTCTTCGCGGTCTACGGTCTGATCGCACGCTTCAATGCCACCCTGGCGGCGGCGACCGACAAAATCTGGCAGGCCGAGAAGACGAAACTGCCGCCGGACCTCGACGAGGACGAACAGGTCGCGGTTGAGACCGGCATCGCCAACGGCATCCGCCAGAAACTTTTCGCCGAGGTTGAGCAGGCCACCCTCGCCTATGCGCGGCCCCGCCTGGCGGCGGGCGACGGCGCGGCCGCCGCTGAGTCGGGCCGAAGCGTCCGCAGCGCGCTGGCCGCCGCCGTGGGAGAGCTCGAGCGCTGCACCGGCCTGCTCCGGGTCAATCTCAACGAATCCGCCGCGCTGGAGCAGTTCCTCCTCGCCTCGCTGCGCCTCTGGTCCAGGCGGACGGGTTGAGTTGGTCGATTGCGTGCGGTCATGGCGGGGTTCGGCGGCCCCGCCCTACAACGCATGCGTCCGAAATTGTAGGGCGGGATCTCCAGATCCCGCCAAAAATGCATCGTGGAACCCTCCGATCGTCATCCTGAGCGCAGCGACCTGTCCTGCGAAGCCTTGGCGAAGCAGGAAGGATCCAGTTAGATTCCGCCGCGCGCCTAGCCGGTGTCCCACTAGATGGCTGCATGTCGGCCTGCGGCTTCGGTACTTCACGACGTTCAGAATGACAATCCGGTTTTGAAGGTACGCCATCGTTCGCCAACTCCCGTTTTCGCCTTTGCCTCCGGCGGGTTCCTGCGCACCGTGGGCGGCGCATGACCTGGACGGAAGCGATGCTGCTGGTGCTTTCGGCCGCGGCGGCCGGGGCGATCAATGCCGTGGCCGGCGGCGGCACGCTGATCACCTTTCCTGCGCTGCTGCTGGCGCGCACGCCCACGGTCATCGCCAACGCCACCAGCACGCTGGCCCTCGTGCTCGGCACGTCGGGCGGCGTCTTGGGCTACCGGCGCCAGCTCGCGTCCGTCCGACCCTGGCTCACGCGGTTCGTCCCGGTGAGCGTGGTGGGCGGACTCCTCGGCGCCATCCTGCTGACCGTCACCGGGGAGGCGATCTTCTCCCACCTCGTCCCCTTCCTCCTGCTGTTCGCCACGCTGGTGTTTCTGGGCCAGGGCGTGTTCCGGCGCCTCGCGGGCTTCGAAGCCAACGGCGCGGCGTTGCATCCGCACAGCCGTGAGGTCTGGGTCGCCGTGCTCTACCAGTTTCTCGTCGCCGTCTACGGCGGCTACTTCGGCGCCGGCATCGGCATCCTCATGCTGGCCTCGCTCGGTTTCATCGGCCTGACCGACATCCACGAGATGAACGCGCTCAAGACCGTCCTCGGCTCGCTCATCAACCTCGTGGCGGCGATCTATTTCATCTTCGCCGGCCTGATCAGCTGGCCGAAGGCCGGCGTGATGACCGTCGGCGCGATCGTGGGCTACTTTCTCGGCGCGCATTACGCGCAGCGGATCCCCCAAAAACGCGTCCGGCAGATCATCACCGCCATCGGCTTCATCATCTCCGGCGTGCTCTTCTACCGGCAGTTCCTGCGGTGAGATCGGAAGGGCGCAGCAAGCCTGCGCCCCTACGACTGCTGTAGGGCGGCATCGCCGAATGCCGCCATTCTTGGGTCAAGTGGCGGGGTTCGGCGACCCCGCCCTACATTCCTGTCAGACGGATTCGCCGGCCGCCTGCGCCACCAAGGCCACGAACGCCTCCCGCGCCTCCAGGTGCGGATTGTGCCCGGAGCCGGGCATCACCGTGATCCCGGCGCTTGGAAAGTGTTGCCGGATGACCGCGTGATCCTCCGGCGCCACGAAGCGGGACTTGCCTCCCAGAATGAAATGGGCCGGGCCGGCAAAACGCTCGTCCGGGGCCAGCGGGTTTTTCACGAGGTCCGGCAGCGTCCGGGTAAGCACGGGCAGATTGACGGCCCAGCGCCAGCGGCCGTCGGCGCCGCGATCCAGGTTCGTGAGGAGAAACTTCCGCATCGCCAGGTCCGGCACGCGCACCTCGAGGCGCAGCTCGGCCTCAGCCCGCGAATGGAGGTCGTCGAGCCGCAGCTCGTTCATCGCCGCCACCTCGTCCCGCTGCGCCAGCGCGGGATAATCCTTCGGCGCAATGTCGACCACGATCAACCGGGTCACGCGCGCCGGATGGCGGCAGGCCAGCGCCATGGCGACTTTGCCACCCAGGCTGTGCCCGAGCACCGCGGCCCGCGCCAGGTTCCGCGCGTCCAGCCACGCGAGCAGATCGTCGACCATCACCGGATAAGACATCTCCGCCGCCTGGGGCGAGCGGCCATGGTTGCGCAGGTCGAGGGCGAACACGTGGCCGTGCGCCGCCAGCCCCGCGCCCGCCGTCTGCCAGTTGCGCGACGAGCCGAGAAAACCGTGCAGGAGCACGAGCGGCGGCCGGCCGGCGCCGCCGAGGTCGCGGTCGAACAGGAGCATGCGGAAAGTAGTGAGCAGCGAGTAGCGGGTAGCGAGTAGAATCCCAAACGGCGGGCCAACCAATGCTTGCACCGACCCCCATGCTCGCTACTCACTACTCGCTCCCCGCTACTGACATGTCCTCCGAGCGCCAGACC
>CAZAFS010000099.1:0-9381 GCA_964484165.1 uncultured Opitutaceae bacterium
TGGCGCACGAGCGCGGTTTGCTGGATGATCTGCGTCTCGAACTGCGCGCCGAGGATGTCCGGCTGCGCGAAGCGGCCGCGCGCCTGCATGAGGGCGAGTCCGCGCTGGCGGCCGAACGCCAGCGGTTCGAGGAGGACCTGCAGCTGTTGCGCGATGAGGAGGCCAACCTGCGCACCTACGAACTGCGCCTGCGCAACCAGCCCGTCGAGGCGGACTCCGGGCCGGCCCCGGCGCCCCAGACCGGCCCGCGCCCGTCGCGCGAGCCGTTCCAGCGCGACCCGTCGCTCGACGAGGCATGGGACAAGCTCAATCGTGGCATGGACATGCTCGAGGCCGAGCGACGCAACTTCACGGACGAAAAGCTGGTTCTCAAGGAGGAGAAGGCGCGCATGCAGGAGTGGGCCACGCGCCTGGAAGCCTTGGAGGCGGCGCTGGCCGAGCGCGAGCGGCAGCTCAACGCGCCGCCGCCGCCGCGGCCTTCGTTCACCCACGCGCCGTTCAAGGCCGCCAAGGCCATGCTGGCCGGGAACAAGAAATAGGCGTGCCCCGCCTCACACCAGCGTCAGCGCCACGGCGCCGGACACCGCAATCACGCCGCCGACGAGCGACCGGCGCGAGGGTCGTTCTCCCTCGATGAGGTAGCTGAATGGCACGATGACCAGCGGGGTGGTCGCGACGATCGGCAGCACCAGGCCGCTGGGCGTGGTCGCGAGCGCCCACTGGTAGCAGCTCACGCCGATCACGGCCCCGCAGACGGCGTTGACCACAATCCAGAGGTAATCACGGAGCGGCGGAGGCGCGGGCCGCTCCGGCCGGCGGTGGCGCCGGAGCAGGTGTTGAAGGAGATAGTACGCGGCGGTGATGACCAGGCCGCCGATAATGCGCTGGTACGCGGCGGTGACGCCGTCGATGGACTCACCCGCCCCCGTCGCCGCCTCGTAGGCGCGCCGGCTCACCACGGCGCCGAGGCCCTGCCCGGCGGCGGCCAGGAAGCCCCAGAGGAAGCCCAGCGGCCGCACCCGGACGCGCGGCGGGCTCTTCGGCGTGGGCATCACCGCCACAATCACCCCGAGCAAAATGACTGCGCCCCAGCTGAACTGGGCGACGGACAGCCGGGTGCCCAGCCAGAGTCGCTCGGCCACGATCGCGATCGGCACGGCGAGGCATTGGCACATGAGGATGGCCAGCCGCGAGCCGAGCAGCGGCAGGGAGTAAAAGCTGGCGATGTCGCCCAGCCCCATGCCGATGACGCCGCTCAGCAGAAACCAGTCGCGCCCCGCGCCGCCGAGCCCGCGTCCGAGAGTGTGCGCATAGGCGCCGAGGCAGACGAGGGCCACCAGCAGCCGCCCGAGATTGGCGCGGACGAGACCGACGGCGCGGATCGAGCGGTTGGCGAAGATGACCGACAGCGAGAAGAAGATGGTGGTGAGAAAGGCGCCGAGCATGGGACGGGATGGGGGGCCAGCGTAAGGGCTGGCGCGGCGGGCGTAAGTCAAAAGCGGCGCCCGGCCCGGCGGCCGACCGCACTTTGTTTTTGCGGAAACCGGCGTTTGCGCGAGGGTGGAACGATGTCCGCCCGCGCCGCCAACCGCCTCGCCGCCGAACGGTCGCCTTACCTGCGCCAGCACGCGCACAACCCGGTGGACTGGTATCCGTGGGGCGCGGAGGCTTTCGCCAAGGCGCGCGCCGAGCAAAAGCCCATCTTTCTCTCCGTCGGCTATTCGACGTGCCACTGGTGCCATGTGATGGCGCACGAGTCGTTCGAAAACGCCGCCGTGGCGGAACGACTCAACCGGGACTTCGTGCCGGTCAAGGTCGACCGCGAGGAGCGGCCGGACGTGGACCGCCTCTACATGGCCTACGTCCAGGCCGCGACCGGCCAGGGGGGCTGGCCGATGAGCGTGTGGCTGACCCCCGACCGGAAACCGTTCTACGGCGGCACCTATTTTCCACCCGAGGATCGCTGGGGCCGGCCCGGCTTCGGGGTGATCCTTGAGGCGCTGGCCCGGGCCTGGGCGGAGGAACGCGAGAAACTCGTCGCCGAGGGCGAGCGGGTGGGCGGGGCGCTCCAGCAGTATTCCCGCGCGTCCGACGCCGCCCCGCTGGATGACGCCGCGCTGGCGGCGGCCGCGGGCGCGGCCTGGGAAAGCTGTTTCCGGCAGCTGCAGGAGTCGTTCGACTCCGCGCACGGCGGCTTTGGCGGCGCCCCGAAGTTTCCGCGCGCGCCGGTGTTCAATTTCCTCTTCCGGGTCGCCGCGCAGGCGAAAGCGGAGAGCGGAAACCGGATACCGGATAGCACGGACCATGCCGCGAAAATGGAAAGTGGGGATCGAGGGCCGGAAGGCGATGATGCAAAAGGCCTATCCGGTATCCGGTATCCAAAATCCGAAATCGCCAGCGCCGCGCGGCGGCTGGCGACGGTCACGCTGCGCCGCATGGCCGAGGGCGGCCTGCACGACCACGTGGGCGGCGGGTTTCACCGCTATTCCGTGGACGAGGAGTGGTTCGTGCCGCATTTCGAGAAAATGCTTTATGACCAGGCGCAGCTGGCCTGCTGCTATCTGGAGGCGCGGCAGGCGACCGGCGACGAGCGCTACGCCTGGGTGGCGCGCGGCATTTTCGACTACGTGCTCCGTGACCTCGCCGGCCCGCAGGGGGGATTCTGCTCCGCGGAGGATGCGGACAGCGAGATACCGGAAACCGGAGACCGGAAAGCGGAGAGCCAAAGCGGGCCCGGCCGGCAGGCCGAAGGGGCGTTCTACGTCTGGACGAAGGAGGAAATCGGGCGCGAGCTCGGCGCGGACGCGGAGCTGTTCTGCGCGCATTTCGACGTAAACGCCGCCGGCAACGTGCCCGCGGCGCGCGATCCGCACGGCGAGTTTGCCGGGAAGAACATCCTCCGGCAGCGCCGGCCGCTCGCGGAGACGGCGCGCCAAGCCGGGCTCGAATTGGCGGAAGCCGGCGACCGCCTGCTGGCGGGCCTCGCGGGGCTGCGCGCGGCGCGCGCCCGCCGGCCCCGGCCGCTGCGCGATGACAAGATCCTGACGGCGTGGAACGGTCTGATGATTTCCGCGCTGGCGAAAGGATGCCAGGTGCTCGCCGAACCCCGCCTGGGCGATCAGGCCGGACGCGTGGCGGAATTTCTCCGGCGCGAGTTGTACGATGAATCCACCGGCGGGCTGTACCGCAGCTACCGCGAGGGGTGCAGCGACATTCCCGGATTTGCCGAGGATTACGCGTACCTGATCCAGGGTTTGCTCGATCTCTACGAGGCGGCGTTCGACATCCGCTGGCTGCAGTGGGCCGGGCAGCTGCAAACAAAGATGGACGATTTGTTCTGGGACGCCGGGGCCGGCGGCTACTTCAACTCGCGGGCGGACGATCCGGCCATCATCGCGCGGCTGAAGGAGGACTACGACGGCGCCGAACCCGCGCCGAGTTCGGTGGCGGCGATGAACCTGCTGCGGCTGTCCTGGCTGCTGGGCGAGGACGCCGGGGCCGGAAAGCCGACCGGACCGGCGATGAGCCGCCGGGAGCGGGCGCGAAAGTGCATCGAGGCCTTTCGCCGGCAGTGGACGGCGGCGCCGCAGGCGCTGCCCCAGATGCTGGGCGCGCTGGAACTAGTATTGCGGCCGCCACGCACGGTGGTCATCGCCGGCCGGCCGGCGGCCGGCGATTTCCGCGCTTTGGCGGCGGTGCTGCACGAACGGCTGGGTCCGCGGCGCGCCGTGCTGGCGGCGGACGGCGGGGCGGGCCAGGCGTGGCTGGCCGGGCGCCAGCCGTACCTGGCGGCGATGAAGCCCCTCGACGGCCGCGCCGCGGCCTACGTCTGCGAGGATCTCACCTGCCGGCCGCCGGTGACGGAGCCGGCCGAATTGCGCCTTCTGCTGGAACCCTCAATCAATCCGTCGCGATGAACCACGATCGCCTCGCCTTCCTCGAGGAAAAACTCGCCTGGCTGCAACGCCACGTGACGGAACAGGACAAGGCGATGCTGGAAATGGCCGGGGAGATCGAGCGCCTGAAAAAACAACTGGCGGAATTGCGCGCGAAGCCGACCGCGGAATCAGACGGGCCGCCCGCCGGCGCCGAGCGCCCGCCGCATTACTGACCGGAGGCGGTCAGAAGGAGGCGTTGATCTCCTGCTCGGTGCCGGGCGCGAGGGTGACCGGGCCGCCGGGCGCCTCGAGCTTGTCGTTCTTGTAGATTTTGCAGGAGACGGGCGCGGTGGCCTCAGCCGTCTCCCACCGCCACCGGCCGATGGAGACGAACTGCAGCGGCACGCCCTTGTCCCAGCTCAGGCCGGGGCCCTCGCCGCGGAGGTAGAGCTTGTTGCCGATGCCGATGTAGGAGGTGACGGTGAGACGAGTCAGGCCGTCGGCCGACGGGGCGGGTTTGGCCTCATCGGCGGGGACCTGGGAGAAATTTTCGGGCGCCGGCGGCTCATCGGCCACGGGCTCAACGATGAGCTCGGCCGGTGCGGCGGCGGGCTCCGCCGGGGGCGCCGCCACGGCGGGCGGGGCGGGCTCCTCGAACTTGGGCTTGCGCGGGGCGCGGGGCTTGCGGGCGGGTTTGGGCGTCTCGGCCGCGACGGCCTCCGGGACAGGGGCGTCGTCCGGCGCGGATTCGGCGTCGGGGCCCGGCGCCGCGGTCGCGGCGGCCGGGGGTGGCTCGCCTGCGGGCGGCGGGGGCGCGGGGATCGCAATCGGCGGCGGAGCGGTGAAAGTCCGGTCGGGTGTTCGTGCGGCCGCCTCGAACGCGGCAATCTTCGCCTCGATGGCCGCGAGCACCCGGGCCAGTTTTTGCTCCAGTTGCGCGGCGTCGGCGGACTGGCGGCGCATCTCCGCCTCCACCTTGACCCAATCCGCGGTGGTCTTGGCGATCTTGTCCGTGACGGCGGCGAGGCGCTCGCTTTCGCCGGCGCGCAGCGCGGCCAGCTCCTGCTCGAGCGCCTCCTTCTCCTCGTTCTCCGTTTCGGCGAGCTGCTGGTTGAACTCGGCGATCTTTTCCTGCAGGCGGTAGGGCAGCTTTTCGGCGGCCTGCAGGTTCTTGGTGGCGATCTCCTCGATGGTCTTGAGCTGGACCGTGGAGTGCTGGAGGTGCTCGGAGGCCGCCATGAGCCGCTTGAACTGCTCGCCCAGTTCGCCGCGCAGGGCCGCGCTGACCTCCTCCTGGTCGCGGGCGTAGTTGACGAGAAACGGAACGAACGACGCCAGCGCGCCGACGGCCACGCAGGCGGTGATGGTGAGCAGCGGCAGCGGCGCGAGGGGATTCGGATGGTGGGTGGCGATGACTCCCGCGAGCAGCAGCAGGGCGAGGTCGCCGAGAAGGAAGGGCAGCTTGGGCAGCCGCGGAGCGTCGGCAAATTTCATAGGGGGGAAGAAGGAGGAGCGGAGCTGCGGGACGCACCCGTTTTGCGGCCGGAACACGTGTCGCTCAAGGCTAAATCGACCGGCGCGGAACGCGGCCGGTGCGACGGCGGGCGCGGGCCAAATTGGGGCTTGTGGCAGGGGGTGGGATTGCTACCGTGCGGGCGAAGTTCGCGGTCATGCATTTCCCCCATTTCCTCCGGATCGAGCGCGACGAGCCGGGCCCGTCGCGCCACTATGTGGTGCATACGCGGAAGCCGAATTTTGCGATGGAACTCGCGCCGGACGCCGGGGCGCCGGACAAGATCGGGAAGGGCGTGATGAAGCACCTCCACGTGCCGAACTCCTGGGCGGGCGACTACCAGCAATACTTCCGGCTCATGAGCGCGGCCCAGGATTTTTTCGCCGCGTCGTTCGGCCACCCCGCCCCCAAGGCGCTGACCCGCCGACTGGGGATCTGAGGCGGCAATATGAGCGGGAGGTCGCAGCAGCGGCCGCGAACATCGGTCATGTCCCCGGTGCTGCGATCGCTTCACGGACATGCGGTGGACGCAGCCTATCGCGTTTATTGGGAGGCCTTCGAGTGGCTGAAGAGGAATGGCGTCCGGCAATGGCTCGTGCCCACACCCCGGGGCGTCTCTGCGCGGGCGCAGAAACGCGGCGACAATTTCGGGTTGTTCGTCGGCAATGAGCTGGCGGTGGTTTTTTCGTTGCGCCACGAGGCCAATCCCCACTGGAGGGAGGAGTTGGGAACTGCGCGCCGTTGGTGGCTGAGCACGCTGGCCACGGCGGAGCGTTTCCGGGGAAGAAAGCTGGGGGAACGTGCGGTCGAGGAAGCGTGGGTGCTGGCCCAGGTTAAAGGAGCAGGCGCACTGTTCCTGGATTGTGTCGATGCGCGGGGATTCCTGCCGGCTTTTTACCGGCGCTTGGGCTACTCCGACCTTGCCCGGAAGATCATCACCTATCCATCCGGCAATTCCTTTCCGATGGTACTCATGCGGAAAACGGCGTCCGGCGCTGCTCCTGCCAAGGCGGCGGCGTGATCGGCCTTCGGGCCCGGATCGGGGTCCGGAGCGCCGCCGGCAAATATGATCATTCGGCCGGATCAGGATCGTCTCCGCGACAAAACCTAGAGCAGTCTCCGCCAGGCCAGCGCGCCGAGGGACAGCAGCATCCCGATCCGGATGGAACCCTCGAAGGTGAGGATGACGAGCAGCCATTTCAGGCCGCAGCCCCGGCGGAGCATGAAGCCGGCGATGGACACGACGATCATCAGCAGCACCTGCAGCTGCCCCCACGGCTGGAGCAGCATCAATCCCATCCACACCCAGTAGGCGAACAGCGTGAGGCTCCAGCCAGCCGCGGTGGCCTGGCCGAGGCCGAGTTCGCGCGGATCCGTGCCCCGCCCAATCTGCTTGATGCCGACATAGCGCTCCGCGACCACGAGCTGCCAGAGCTCGAAGGCGAGGAACAGCGGCGCAAACGCGAAGAGCAGGACCACGGCCGGCAGTCTCAGCCAAGCGGCGGCGGCTGCCAAGGCTGGAGCGCGCGGCCCGGCGCCGGCCCGATTCACCAGCGGTGCGGGTGCGGGCCGAAGGCGGATTCGTAATACGGCGCGACGAACGTGCCGGGCGGCGCGAGCTCGTCGATTTTCGCCAGCTCCGCGGGCGTGAACGTGACCTCGAGCGCCTTCAGGTTGTCCTCATATTGGGCGAAGGTGCGCGGGCCGATGATCGGGCTGGTGATGCCGGGCCGCTGGAGGACCCAGGCGAGGGCGAACTGGGACAGGGGGCAGCCTTTCGCGGCGGCCAGGGGTTGGAGTTTGTCGACGGTTTCCAGGGCGGCGTCGGTCCAGCGGCGGGCCAGGAACGGGTTCTTGGCGTACTCGAAGAAGCGCGTGCCCTCCGGCGGAGGCTGGCCGCGGCGGTACTTGCCGGTGAGCAGCCCGCCGCCGATCGGGCTCCACGGGATCGTGGCAATCCCGAACGTCTGGGCCATGGGCAGGAGTTCGCGCTCGATCCGGCGGTCGAGCAGGTTGTAGGGCGGCTGTTCGGACACGAACCGGTTGAGCCCGAGCTCCCGGGCGCACCACAACGCTTCGACGACCTGCCACGCGCCGAACGTGCTGCTGCCGATGTAGCGGACCTTGCCGGCGCGGATCAGGTCGTCGAGGGCCCGCAGGGTCTCGTCGATCGCCACCTCGGGCTGGGGGCGGTGGATCTGGTACAGGTCGATGTAGTCGGTCTGCAGGCGGCGCAGGCTGGCCTCGCACTGGGCGGTGATATGGCGGCGCGTGTTGCCCAGGCCGTTCGGATCGGTCTTGTCCATCACCCCGTGCACCTTGGTGCAGAGGAAGACGCGGCCGCGCCGGCCGTTGCGCTTCAGCGCCTCGCCGGTGACCTCCTCGCTGCGGCCCTCGTTGTAGACGTTGGCCGTGTCGAGAATGTTGATGCCGGCGTCGAGGGCGTGGTCGATGATGCGGCAGGATTCCTCGAGGCCGGTTTTGCCGCCGAACATCATGCAGCCGAGCGTCAGCGGGCTGACCTTGATGCCGGTGCGGCCGAACAGGCGGTAATCAGTCAGTTTCATGGAAGAAGCCTTGACTATATGCGGCCGGGGCGCCGGGGCGAGGATGGCGGCGCTTTTGCGCCGGACGCGATTCATTTGCCGCCATACCAGATGCCGCGGCGCCAATTGTGGCGGCGCAGCTTGACGAGCAGATCGGGCGGCAGGGGCGGCAGGTCCGCGACGGCGCAGTTGGCCTCAGCCTGCGCGACCCCGCGGATGCCGGGGATGACCGTGGAGACGGCCGGGTGGGCGAGCACGAACTGGAGCGCGGCCTGCGGCAGCGGGCAGCCGCTCCCGGCGAGGTCCTGCTTGATCTCCTCCACCCGCGCGATCGTGCGGGTCAGCCGGTCGCCGGCGAAGTAGTGCGCGCGAAAATCGTCGTCCGCGAACCGGGTGTGGGCCGTGAGCTTGCCGGTCAGCGCGCTCTCGTCGAGGGCCACGCGCACGATGACGCCGACGCCGCACTCGCGGGCCACGTCCAGCAGCTCGGCCGCGGGCTCCTGTTCGAACAGGTTGTAGATCACCTGGACGGCGTCGATCCAGCCGCCGCGCATGAGGTCGATCACGCTGTTCTGGTCGTGCTCCGGCGTGGACACGCCGACGAGGCCGATCTTTCCCTCCTCCTGGAGGCGGCGGAGGATCCGGAAAGGCGTGGGGTTGCGGTTCCACGCGCGGGTCCAGGTGTGGAGTTGGAGCAGGTCGAGGCGGTCCGTGCCCAGGGCGCGCAGGCGCTCCTCGACGTTGGCGCGCAGGTGGGACTCGGCATAGCGCTCGTCCGCGCGGTCATAAGGCGACGGCGGCCAGATGCCGGGCGTGGGCGGGGTCTTGGTGGCGACGAAGATCTTCTCCGGCTGGCCCGCGGCGGCGCGCTCCCGGAGCACCTGGGTGATCAGGCGTTCGCTGCGGCCGTTGCCGTAGCCGGCGGCGGTGTCGATGAAGGTGACGCCGAGGTCGAGGGCGCGCCGGAGCGCGGCCAGCGAGTCGGCGTCGGCTTGCGGGCCCCACGAGCCGCCGATGGCCCAGGCGCCGAACCCGATGGCGGAACACTCGAACCCGTGGCGGCCGAAGGAGCGATAGAGCATGGCGGATGGCGACGATGCCTCGCCGCCCGGATTGAGTCAAAAAAAACGAGCGGGTCCTCAGGCGGTCGGCGTGTCCGGCAGGGTCCGGGGCGCGCGCTCGGTGTCCCGCGCGAGAAAGCGGGCGCCCAGCAGCCACAGGGCGGCCGCCACGAGGAACATCACCCCCACCACGAGGAAGCCGACCGTGAGACTGTATTTGTCGCTCAGGACGCCGATGGCCACCGGCGACAGCACGTCGCCCAGCGCATGGATGACGAAGATGTTCAGCGCAAAGGCGGCGGCGCGCATGGAGGGATGCGAGACGTTGGCGAGGATGGTGTTGGTCGGGCCGGTGTTGAAGAACAGGCAGAAGCAGGCGAGGA